>JBLHQQ010000222.1:0-5343 GCA_047625245.1 Candidatus Azotimanducaceae bacterium | reverse complement strand
ACCGTCGGGTAAAATACAGAGGCGTTTGGTTCGTGCTCCCTACTGGGCCGGTCGTGACAAACAGATTTAGATTGAACCAAAGAAAAACCAGAGGGGGACGAGTCCGCTCTGGTTTTTCTTTGTACTCTGTAACTCATTTCCCTTCATTTTATCTAGCGGATCAATCTAACACAGCTATGTAACAGAACTATCTAGCAGAACTATCTAGCAGAGCTAACCTGCAATTTCCCATAGCCCCGCTTATAGCGACCTGGTCCGATCTCCAACTCAACTCGACGGACAAATCTAGAGTTGTGTAATCTATGTCTGGCCCGCTCACCGTTGGTAATATGGCCTTCGAGGCCTTCGAGTCGAACCCATCGACCAGTGCCGAGCAGGGCGTGAGCACGACGAATGACCATGCCCCGTTTGGTGCCTTCAATCGACAGTGCATTGACCTTCTCACCGACTCGAAATTGTCGGGTGACCACCTTTCCTGATCTACCGCGAAAGTTGCTCACGGTTTGCCAATTTCGGTTCCGCTGTTGTTGACCGTGTCGGTTGTCGGTTCGGTCTCTATATTTGTGGTTTTGATCGTCGCTGTATCGACCTCCCTTGTTGTGGCTTCGGTGATCATTGTGAGGTCGTTCATTGTTGTATTGAGTTCTGCGGTCGTGACCTCGATTGTCCTCGAACCGATTCTTGCCAGGGTGTTGTTTACTATCGTGGCGTTTATCAACATGCCGCTTCTTATGCTTGTTATGGCTTATTTGGTGAGCTGTTTCGATTTCTTCGATAACCCGGAAATTGTTTCGATCGGCGTGCCATCCGTCAGCCGATGCGTTGGCTGCCAGTAAAGTACCTATGATAAGAAACGTTAGCCTTTTCATTTTCGAACTCCCCTTGTGATTGATGAGCCCATGATGTGCTTTGAAGCCTGAACGAAGGATTAAGTCGCCCTGAACAGTTTCTGAACAAGATTTAGGAACATAGGCTGGCTAGAGCAGTGCGCGGATCTGCTTTTGCAAACTTTTATGAAGGGGAGCGTTAATTTCAATTCCAGCACAGGATAAGTCATCGGCGTAGCCTTTAATGGCAACCGCGAACTGCAAGCAGAGCTGGTCGTCGACTTTTACCTTTGGTTCGAGCCAAATATTCTTAACAACAAGCAAACCTTTATCACGATGGGCTTTACAATCCATTCGGCCAATAAAACTATCCCCTAACAGTAGGGGTAAGGTGAAGTAGCCAAACCGCCTTTTGGGTTCAGGCACATAACACTCGATCTGGTAGTCAAACTGAAACAGTTGTGACAATTTTTCTCGATTGATGACGAGGTTATCGAAGGGCGAAAGGATGATTATGCGTTTATTACCAAGCCTTGAGGGGAGGTTCGATGCATCCTCATGCAGTGCGTAATAGAGTTGGTCACCAATGTTAATTTCAACGATCTGACCGGATTCTTTAAGTTCCTCTAAGAGAGTTCTTATTCCTGGCAGGATTTTGTATTTCTCAAAGCGGCTGGCAACTGTGCGCATATAGCCGATGTCTTGAGGCCGGCTCACACCCTGGGACGCGAGTATGCGTAAGACATAAAACTGGGCACGTTCATGGTCGCTGGGGAGGCGCGTGTCTGTGCCTTCTGGCAGCACACGTTCCGTTAGGTCGAAACACTTTTGAAAGCCTTTTCTTTCTGCGACCATTAACTGCCCAGACAAAAACAGCTGTTCCATTGCTTGTTTCGCCGGTTTCCAATCCCACCATCCAGAGGAACGCTTGCCAGCAGGCGCTTCGAAATCCTTGGACATCAGCGCCCCTTCGATTCGAATACGATCAAGAACTTCTTTCGCGACTTTCTTGTTGATGTTTCTGGTTGAATCAAATCCCTGCATCAGCGGCAAATAAAATCGATAATCTTCTATCGGCAGATATGCCGCAGCGTGATGCCAGTATTCAAAAATGCTTTTTCGTTTACTTAACAGATCGTCAAGGTGGGTCGGCTGATAGTTACTGACACGAGTTTTAAGGACATGGTGGTGTGCTCGATCCACCACGGAAATAGTGTCAATTTGTACATAACGCAACGTCTTTATGGTGCGTTCAACCGCGTTGATACCCCGTCCAAAGGCATCGGGCTTGGCTAGTCCCTGGCGATTTAGGATAAGCCGACGGGCCTGGGAGATCGTTAAAGTCATTTGCTATGTTTTCATTCTCTCGTTTGCTTGAGGTGGTTTTGACCGTGTTAAGCTTGATACTTCAGGTGTTGAAGAGTTCGATTATGAAATTTACGGGTTACTGCATCGTCTTACTATGGACAATTTCTTTAAGCGTATTGGGTGCGAGCCCAGAAGCAACTTACGCCAAAAATGGACTCGTCACCAGCCGATCCGCGATTGCCTCGGCGGTGGGCGTCGAGATAATGCGAAATGGCGGCAACGCCGTTGACGGCGCGGTGGCGACGGCCTTTGCCCTGGCGGTGACCTATCCTTCTGCAGGTAACATCGGTGGTGGCGGATTCGCAGTTGTGCGGCTTGCTGACGGCGAGGTGGTGACGCTGGACCACCGGGAAAAAGCACCGGCATCTGCCCATCGCGATATGTTCCTAGATGAAAATGGCGATGTGATTAAGGGATTATCCACAGCAAGTCATAAGGCAGCAGGCGTACCCGGCTCTGTGGATGGTTTGCTCATGCTACTCGAACGCTATGGCACGATGAATCGTAAACAAGTTATTCAACCTGCAATACGCCTGGCAGAAGGTGGTTTTGTGTTGACCCACAGTTTGGCCAGGTCGTTCGAAAACCGATTGGCTTCGATGAAAGAATATCCAGCCTCTACGGCGGTGTTTAGTCATGACGGTAAACCTTACAAAGCCGGTGACCTTTGGAAGCAACCGGATCTCGCCAAAACCTTGCGTTTGATCGCGAAGAAAGGCCGAGAGGGTTTTTACGAGGGAAAGACTGCAAATTTGATTGTGGCGGAAATGAAACGTGGTGGTGGTGATATAAGCCTACAAGATTTGAAAGACTATCAATCAGTCTGGCGGGCGCCGATCCGCGGAGATTACCGTGGCTATGAAATCTACGGTATGGGTCCACCTTCGTCTGGCGGTGTTCTCGTTCAGCAGATGCTCAATATGCTTGAAGGCCATGATTTAAAAACCTTAGGTTGGGGCAGCTCAGAAACTGTGCATCTGATGATCGAAGCCGAACGCCGAGCCTATGCTGATCGAGCAGAATACTTAGGTGACCCTGACTACTATGATGTCCCCATCAAACAGTTAACCGATAGGGCCTACGCAAAGCAGCGTTTCGCTGACTTTGATCCGAATAATGCGACCCCAAGTAGCATGGTGGGTTCCGGTAGCTGGGGTCCCGAGAGTCTTGAGACGACGCATTTTTCGGCTTACAAAGACGGCATGATGGTGGCGCTAACCACCACATTGAACAGCGGTTACGGCAATAAGATTGTGGTGCCAGGAGCAGGTTTTTTGTTGAACAATGAAATGGATGATTTCTCGGTCAAGGAAAACACCCCGAATCAATATAATGTGGTGGGTAGAGCCGCTAATGCCATTGAACCGGGTAAGCGAATGCTCAGCTCGATGTCACCGACGGTTGTGACCAAGGATGGCAAGCCGTTTCTGATCACAGGCTCGCCCGGCGGCTCAACCATTATCACGACGGTCCTGCAGGTGATCCTTAATACCATCGATCATGGCATGCCGATCGACGATGCAGTGTCTCTGCCTAGGTTCCATCATCAGTGGCAACCGGATGCTATTTTTTATGATGCCTACGGACTGCTTCCCGACACCATCAAATCCCTCGAAGGCAAAGGTCACAAAGGTTTTGTTAAAAGCCGGTTTGGCCGCGGTATCGGCGATGCCAATTCCATCTTAATTCGTGATGGCGTGATATCCGGTATCAAAGACCCTCGCGGTGAAGGTGCAGCAGTAGGTTACTAATGGTCCAGAAGATTTTACTGGTAGACGCACTAAACTTGGTGCGTCGAATATACGAGGCACGGGGAGGCTCTGGGGGCGACGAATGTATTCTGGCCTGTCGCCAGTCCCTACAACGCGCTTTGCAGGATCAGTTGCCGAGCCATGGTGTAGTGGTGTGGGACAGTCCTATGACCACCTGGCGGCACCTTCTAGACGATCAATATAAGGCAAATCGGGATCCAACGCCCCAGGCACTACTCGACCTGGTGCCGGAGCTGACGCGTCATTTTGAGGCGTTAGGTATCACCAGTCTGACCATTGATAACTATGAAGCCGATGACGTGATTGCGACCCTTGCGGTGGGTATTGCCGCAAATCATGGGGAATCGGTAATCGTTTCAACGGACAAGATGTTTTATCAATTGCTTCGTCCTGGGATCAGGGTATTCCACCATTTCGACCGTCGGTTTATAGAAATCGAGGAGGTTTGCGATAAGTTTCAACTCGAGATTAGCCAACTTGTGGATTACTGGGCTCTATCGGGAGATAACAGCAATAACATTAAGGGCGTCGTGGGGATCGGCAAGAAGCGAGCAACAGAACTGTTGCAGCAGTACGGCAGCCTTGATGGAATGTTTGATGAACCGTCACTAAAACGTCTACAGGCGGACCCAGATCAAGCCGTTAAATGCCAAAGACTGGTGGCGTTAAAATCGGATGTCAGCCTCGGCATTAATTTGCAGCAGCTTCGATTGAAGCCGACCATCAGCTCGATTTAAGTAGCTCTGATTACGTTAGCCAGGGCAGGGGCATATTTTCTTCGACTAACTGGGTAATGCTAATACAATTGATTTGGTGGTCTGCGCCAATTTGAAGCGCAAACTCTGAAATATCATTAGTCCGTGAAAACACCAGAGTATTGGGGTATTTTTCCTTGAGCCAAAGCGCTGTTCTCAGATTGGTTGCCGCGGTGCCAGTGCCAAGTATCAATACCGGTTCACCAATACTCAGGTCGAAAAAATCAACGACTTTACGCCAGACATCGGGGTGAGAAATATCGCCTTCCAGCACATGCCTCTCGTAGCTGGAATCAAGACTGCGCTGCTCCTCAACAATTTGCACACGACGATTGGCGTCAACATCAACCAGCACCACTCGGGCGATCTGTTCCGAGGCATTTTGCTGCAACTCTTCTAGTATGGTTTGACCAAAAAGACCGAAGCCCGCAATGACCACAGTGTCTTTCTCTTTCGTTTTCACGAAGTGATCAAGCAGGCTATCTCGAACCAGTACTTTGGCGGCGAGATTGTAGGAATTGAAGCGGATGGTATGTCCTGACACTCGAGTATCCGCCATGGCTCTCATAAATCTTAAGCTTTCACAGTGAATAATGATGTTGTTTTCAAGGTTGGGATAGA
>JBLHQQ010000221.1:0-5364 GCA_047625245.1 Candidatus Azotimanducaceae bacterium | reverse complement strand
GGCTGTGAGACGCAACCCACCAGTAACAATACGGCAATAACCAGTGATGTTTTTCGCATGACAAATAGACATTTTGATGATGAGGTGGCTCACCTCAGAATTGGTGCTAGTTAGGCAAAGCAGCTTCTATCTGCTCACTCAGCTGAAACACCGCCATTGCATACAACTTGCTGTGATTATAGCGAGTAATCACATAGAAGTTGTTAAACCCGAGCCAGTATTCAGCTCCCTCCTTACCTTCTAAACGCATCGCACTGACCTGCTGATCACCCTCAATCGGCAGAGTTGCCAACACTCCAAGCTTCGACAGTTCAGAGATGGACTGGTTTGGTTTCAGAGAAACATTAAAAATCTCTTCCGTCGTTTCTTGTTCAAGCTGGGCCGGCACAGTCACGACGTCGCCTGCTCGCCAGCCGTGCCGCGCAAGATAATTGGCAACACTGCCGATTGCATCAACTGGATTGTTCCAGATATCACGCCGACCATCACCATCAAAATCGACGGCGTAATGTCGGTAGCTGCTAGAAATGAATTGTCCGTACCCCATCGCACCAGCATACGAACCTAAAGGCGCCTGAATTGACTGATTTTCTTCTCTCGTCAGGCGAAGAAACTCTTTAAGCTCCGAGCGGAAAAACTTCGCCCTTGGTGGATAGTCAAAAGCCAGAGTCGACAATGAATCAATGACTCGATACTTACCGGTAATTCGGCCGTAATAGGTTTCCACACCAATGATCGAGGCGATCAGTGGAATAGGCACACCATACTTCGCTTCCGCAGCCTCGAAAGCGGCATGATGTAGTTGAATAAACTCAACACCGCCCCGCACCCGGCGTTCTGTTAAGAAAATATCTTGATAGCCATCCCAGGTCAGTGTTTTTTCGGCAGGACGAGAAATTGCATCAACGATACTTTGCTGATACCGGGCCGCTGCAAATTCCTGCCGTAGAGCCGTCGCATCGAACCCCTCCTCGACCATCTCGCTGATGAACAGAGAAACCTCTTCTCTTTCGGCATAGTTACCATGGCCGGTGCCTGTCTGTTCATTGGCATGGGTGGCACAACCGGTGACCAGTAGGAACATCAGTAATAATGTTAGGCGATCCATCGATACTTTCCTATGTAGCTATAGCATGATGCGGCGGTGGGTATGGATCGACATGACGATACCAAAGCCAGCAAAAATAGTCAGGATTGAAGTGCCGCCATAACTCACGAGCGGCAGAGGCACCCCGACCACCGGCAATATGCCGCTCACCATTCCGACGTTGACGAAAACATAGACAAAAAAGGTGAAGGTAATGCTTCCCGCCAGCAGTCGACCGAAAGTATCTTGAGCCTGTACTGCTATCAAAGCACCACGGGCAATTAGCAGGATATAGAGTATCAACAGCACAACCACGCCAATGAAACCTAGCTCCTCAGCCATCACGGCAATAATAAAGTCAGTCTGACTTTCCGGCAAAAAGTCTAAATGAGATTGAGTCCCCTGAAAAAGCCCTTTGCCTGATAGACCGCCCGAGCCTATTGCCGTCTTGGACTGGATGATGTTCCAGCCCGACCCTAGCGGATCACTTTCCGGATTCAATAGCGTTAAGACTCTCTGCTGCTGATAGTCCTTCATCACAAACCAAAGAGCTGGCGCTGAAACCAGGGCCATGCCCATCGCTGTAAAAACGAAGCGCCAGGGAATCCCCGCAAAAAACAATACCAACATTCCGGAAGCAGCGATCAGTAACGACGTACCAAGATCCGGCTGCGAAGCAATCAAAAGCACAGGCAGCATGATCATCAGCAAAGCCCAAATAATATGCTTAAAGCGAGGTGGCAGAAGTCGTTCGTGGAAATACCAGGAAAGGATCATTGGCACAACCAGTTTCATCAACTCCGACGGTTGGAAGGTCAACAACCCCGGAATCTGAAGCCAACGCTTGGCGCCATTCACCGTAACCCCAAAAAACTCAACCGCGACCAACAACCCAAGCCCAATCAAAAAGAGAAAGGGCGCAACCCGAAGGTAGAAGATCGGTGAAATTTGCGCCATCACCACCATAACCACAAAGGCCAGGCCGATCTTGATTGATTGCGACACTATCAAGGCCGATTGTTGATCAACGGCGCTGTAAAGTACCAGCAATCCATAGCCAACGATCAACGCCAAAAGTAGCAGCAAAATGAGATCGAGGTGAAAAATATGATTGCCACCGACGCGACGTTCAATGCCGATACCGGTGCCGCCCATGCTTCGAACGAAGTCCTGACTCATGGTGTTGATACCGTTGCCACTCCGGCCACTTTTGCGATGCCGCGATCAGTACTGCGATTCAACATATAGAAGTCCAGAACCTCACGAGCCACGGGGGACGCAATTGAACTACCGCCACCACCATTTTCCACCAGAACGGCAATAGCAATCTGAGGGTCTTCGACCGGCGCAAAAGCCACAAACCAAGCATGCTTCCTTTGCCTCTCGGATAACAATTCCTCGTCGTATACCTCGCCCTGCGCAATGCCTACAACTTGCGCGGTACCCGACTTACCCGCCATTCGGTAATCAATACCTCTACCAATATAGGCCCAAGCAGTACCGTTTTCACCAAACCCTTGATTGCCCCTGTGAACGACCATCTCCATAGAATCATGAATCAGATCCCAGACGTGGTCAGGGACCAGTTCAATATTCTGCAATTTTTGCTCTGCGGGTATTTCTGGAACGTCTAAACCTTCCTTAATCAGGCGTGGCATCACCGCTCGACCACGATTTGCCATCATCGCCATAGAAGCAGCGAGCTGCAAAGGCGTGACTAAGATGTCACCTTGACCAATGCCTATATTCACTGTGTCGCCAGTGTACCAAGGCTCGCCCCTGGCTCCTTGTTTCCAGTCCCGAGATGGCAACAATCCATTCCGAGCTTCCGGTAAGTCGACAGCCACATTGCGTCCAAACCCAAATAGATCCAAATGGTCATGTATTCGGTCAATTCCGAGCTTTACCGCGAGTTGATAAAAGTAGATGTTGCAGGATCGGTAAATCGCTTTTTGTAAATTGACAGTGCCATGCCCGCCGGGATTGTTGGCCTTCCAGTTCCAGTCCCGGTAGAGACGACTATTTTCAGGCAGTTTGAATTCACCACGATCTTCAATAGTGAATTCTGGTGTAATCTTACCTGTCATCAAACCCAACAATCCAATAAAGGGTTTAAGGGTTGAACCCGGTTCATACTGGCCCTGAAGCGCGCGATTGAATAACGGCACATCAAGCGAATCGCGAAGTTCTGCGTAGGTTTCAAAACCTATCCCAGTCACAAACAAATTCGGGTCGTAGGAAGGTTTACTCACTAGTGCCAGCACACCGCCGGTTTTGGGGTCGATAGCAACAACCGAGCCTCGACGATCACCCAAAGCATCACTCGCTGCCTGCTGCAACTCTGAGTCGACGTGCAGCGTTAAGCTTTTCCCCGGCACAGGCGCTGTTCGATCAAGAAAAGCCATCACTCGACCACGGGCATCGGTTTCTACTCGCTGATAACCTACTTTGCCGAGCAGTTGATCTTCGTAAAACTTCTCGATGCCAATCTTGCCGATGTGGTTTGTTCCAGAATAAGCAACAGGGTCCAATCGGCGTGCATCGGACTCGTTTATCCGTCGCACACTACCCAAGGCATGCGCCATCAGCGGGCCCTTCGGATAGTGACGAACGAGGGCTGCCTCGACCTCAACACCGGGCATCAAATATCGATTGACGCTGACTCGAGCGATTTCCTCCGGTGTCATTCGAAACAATAATGGAACAGATTCATAGGGTCTTTGACGACGTTTTAGGCGCCTCTTAAATGACGCTATTTGGTCTTCTGATATCTCGATCAGTTCGGAGAGTTCGACAAGGGCTTGATCTAGATCACCCACCAACTCTTTGGTAATCGTCAATCGATAGGACGGCACATTGTCGGCGATTAGTTCCCCGTTTGTATCGTAGACCAGGCCTCTAATCGGCGGTATGGACTGAACTTGAATTCGATTTTGATCGGACAGTGTTTGATAAAGTTCATGCTGGACGATCTGCAGATAAAACATTCGAGCAACCAGTAGAAGCGTCAACATCAACAAGAACGACACGGCAACCGCCATGCGGTCAAAGAAAACCTGACTCTCTCCGCTATTGTCCTTTAATGCTAGGGGTTCAGCCATTCGGAATCGTTATTTGTGGTAAGGGTGGTTGTTAAGCACAGACCAGGCACGATAGATCTGCTCCGCCAAAAGTAGTCGGACAATGAAGTGTGGAAAGGTAAGCTTGGACAATGACCAGGATTCAGTTGCCACTTTCAAACAATCGTTAGAAAGTCCATCAGGGCCACCGATGAGAAATTGCACCTTTTTATAATCCAACTGCCACCGTTGCAAATTTTTCGCGAGCTCCTCGGTGGACCAATTTTTCCCACCACGATCCATAGTAACAACGAGACTAGAAGGTGCGATTGCCGCAAGCATACGCTCACCTTCTTGCTTAATTTGGCGAGTTGCAGGTTCACCTTTGCGGCGCTTTGCGACGGGAATCTCCTTGATTTCTAGAGGCCAATCCCGTGGCAGACGTTTTTGATATTCAGTGATTCCTGTCGCTATCCAGACCGGTGGTTTGGTTCCAGCAGCCAGCAACTCAATGTTCAACCGGAGTATTCTCCTCCGGCGTCTGTTCCAGCGACCAAAGTCGCTCAAGATCGTAAAACTCTCTGGCCTGGGGCACCATGACATGCACAACCACATCGACTAGATCAACCAGCACCCACTCACCCGTTTGATGTCCCTCGACACCGTTGGGCATGACACCAGCTTTTTTAGCTTCAACGATCACATTGTTCACCAGCGCAGACACGTGACGACTCGAAGTACCACTGGCCACAATCATGTAGTCAGCTATATCAGTTTGATTTCTGACATCCAGACAACGTATATCATTTGCTTTGAGATCAGCCAGGGCTTCGATCGCCAGCTGCTTAAGCTCAATTTCTTGCATATCGCTTATTTGCTCCTCGAATGCGTCTGCATTCATTGGTACAACTTGTGCTCGTCAATGAAGCTTTGCACGGTTTTTGGTACTAATAGATCAATCGACTGGCCTGTTCGGCAGCGCTCTCTAATATCTGTGGCGGACACCTGCCATTGCGCTAGCTTAAGCCGCAACACCCGTCCCATGTTTTCCGCACCAAACTCGGAAACTGTCTTAATTTCTCTTTCAGACCGCCATTCTAACACCGGATCGGTCGGTTGGGGGCTACTTGAGCCTGGCCTTTCCAACACCACAAGGTGCGCAAAATCAGTAAGTTCCTGCCATCGATGCCAGGTATGCAGGAGGCTGAAAGCATCGGC
>JBLHQQ010000220.1:0-5389 GCA_047625245.1 Candidatus Azotimanducaceae bacterium | reverse complement strand
CTTGCTCCAACTCCTCGAGGGTTTCTTCGGCATCAGCCAATGCCCTGACGCGGGCGACGTGATAAACCCCATCGCCTCTATTGACGACTGGTAGATTGGTACGTCCGATGACAATTCCCGATGCCCTGGCTACAATTAATTCCTCTGTGTTTCCTAAAGGGTCGGACACAATTGCAAGGGTTTCCCCTTTACGCACTCGATCCCCCAGTTTTTTTCTGGTGCGCATGATCCCACCAATCGGAGCTCGCAGCCAATGGCTCGAATCTGCCCGAATCGGATCTCTCTTCGGCTTGCGGCTCTTCGAGGGGACTAGCATACCGACGCTTCGCATAACCGCTAGAATGCCCCTGACGCCACTGACGATAGCAACCTCATTGAAGCGCAATGCTTCACCAGCTTCGAACAGAAGAATTTTACATCCAGCATCTCTTGCGGAGGCTCTAAGGGAGCCGTCACGGAGGTTAGAGTTCAGCATGATCGCAGCCCCAAATGCTTCTGCCAACTTAAGTACTTCAGGATCATCCAGGTCGGCTCGAACCTGATGGAGGTTTTCTCGGTGTACCGCACCACTGTGCAAATCAATACCATACTGCGCGGGTTCGACAATTTCTGTCATGAACTTATGGGCTAACTGAGAAGCAAGAGATCCGTTTTCACTGCCCGGGAATACTCGATTTAAATCACGACCGTCAGGTAAATAGCGCGACAATCCAATAAAGCCATAGGAATTTACGATGGGCACCAGAACCAGCGTACCTCTGAGTCGATTAATGGCTTTAAGTGAATTTATGCGGCGGATGATTTCGACACCGATAATCTCATCACCGTGAATAGCGGCGCTGACAAACATCACGGGGCCATTTTTTTTGCCATGAATCACTCGAGCCGTTAACGTCATCTCAGTGTGGTCTGCTAAGCGGCTCAGATGCATCTCAATAGTTTTCTTTTCGCCTGGCTCTACAGATTTACCGCCCAGTACAAAACTCTTACGCATCTACGCTCCGTCGATCTCAAAAACACTCAATAAATGGTCGGGAATACTTACTACAACCTATCAAACCCAACTCTGGTAAAGCAGCTTCAATATGGACCTCAGCTATTGTACCCCGAATAAAGTTATCGACTCGACATCCTGCCACACGACACTCACGTCCGCTCAAAGCCTGATAGGTCCGCGCATTGGTTTCGAACCCCGCAGGCGAACCCTAAATAGTGACCAAGCCAAAACCATCAGCGTAAGTAAATCTTCTGTTCTGCTGAACAATCAGAGCAACCTTGGTAGAGAATTAGAAAAAGACGTTTAATAATCCACATTCTCTTATACTCGTTGCTCAACAATCTGGATTTCAAGTTTTGGCCCTCCCTACTTCTAACATCGAAGCTAGAATAACCTTAGCCCTGAGCTTTCTCGGCCTAATGCTGGGAATATTCATCAGTGCTGGCGTTTTGGCCGGTGACGATCAGGGCCGGGTTAACCTCTTATTCCTATTGCTGTTGTTTGCCTTTTTGCCAGTGTTTAGTCTGCTGCTCAGTCTTGTCCTGCTAGTAACAAAGCAGAACGGAGTCACTGCGATTCTGCTAGACATGCCTTTTTGGCCTAAAGAGTTCTTGCAGGCCCAGCTGAACATCGAATTAGGTGACCAGCGCCGCAGTTGGCTTTTCTTTGAATCGCAAGTCTTAAGCCTGGCTTTTGCAGCAGGCAGCATTATCGTTTTTGTTGCGTTGCTATTAGGCACCGACGTCAATTTTGTTTGGCGAAGCACCCTACTTGAAGCAACCGACCTTTTGCCTATGCTTCAACTAATTTCAAAGCCGTGGGGTTTCTGGATAGATGCCCAACCTAGTTTAGACCTGCTGCAACAATCACAAAACTCACGAATCAACGGTGGCGTCAGCGCCTATTCAGAAAACTGGTGGCAATTCGTACTGGCTGCCCAGTTGACCTACAACCTCATTCCAAGAGCAGTCTTGCTAGGTTTAGCGCGCTGGCGCTATAAGCACAAAACCAAACTAGGCTCACAGCTTGATCGAGATGACACCACGGTTAATCAACGGCCTCTCGCTGATCCAGAAACACTAGCTACAGTTGTTTATACACTGCCCGAATCCTACCAACTCTTGGACTGGAGTAGTGCGCCGGAGCATTGCAGACGATTCATAACCCAATCTTTTGGTAAACCTGTTGATCTGTCTCCACTGTCAGCCAACTCTGACATAAATTCGCTCCAGCGCTCAGCAGAATTTACATCCCGAGTCGTTCTCGTTAAAAGCTGGGAGCCACCACTAGGCGAGATGAAGGATGTCATGGAGTTGTTAGACTCCCAAACACAGAATTTCATCCTGCCCTTAGATTGGGTCGGTACTTCGATACAATCTGCAAGCAGCACCCACCTTGAAGAATGGCAACGCTTCGCGGCCTCTCTAGGCCTCTCTCTGGCGGAATGGAAAGTCCTGCAACCCGGTGAACATTCATGACGCCCAGGTTCGCAGTTGTGGGTCATCCAAACAAAGGCAAATCGTCAATCGTGGCGACCCTGGCCCAAAATGATGACATCGCCATCTCAACTCGCAGTGGCACCACGACACAATGCCAACAGGTTGACGTAAACATTGGTAGCGCGTCATACAGTCTGATCGACACCCCAGGTTTTCAGCGCCCCACTCTCGTTCTGGCATGGCTGCAAAAGCATGCACGTACCGCAGACAAACGCGTCAATGCGGTTAAAGAATTTTTATTGAGCGGAGACTGTCGGCAACGATTCCCTGATGAGATTGAGCTACTAACACCGATCATGGAAGGTGCCGCAATCATTTACGTGGTGGATGGATCTAGACCCTATAGCGCTGAATATGAAGCCGAAATGGAAATTTTGCGCTGGACCGGGCAAGCGAGCCTGGCACTTATCAATCCTATTGAAAACGAACGCTACATTGAACAATGGCAGCAGGCCTTGGGTCAGTATTTCAAAGTCGTCAAGGTGTTTAATGCCATGCAGGCTGAGATGGAAAAACAGCTGTCGGTGCTACAATCTTTTTCCACTATCCGCGAAGACTGGAAAGGTGCAATTGACAACCTGGTCATCGCCTACCAGTTAAGATCCTCCCAGCGAATCGAAGATACCGCTGAACTATTGGCAGAGCTTCTGACAAAAACATGCGCCTACCAACTGAGCCAGAAAGTACTCAACAAAGAACAGGCAAACGCTCTTCGTCCAACTCTCGAAATCGCTTATTTTGCCGAGCTTAAATCAATGGAGGAACGTCATCATGAGGCTCTTAAATCCCTCTTCTCCTATCATCACCTGATCAGTGAGGTTGAAAATCTGCCGGACACTGATAATCTTTTTGATACAGAAAAATGGATTGTGTGGGGGCTCAATCGCAAGCAGTTAATCACCGCTGCGGCAATGGCCGGTGCAGCCGCGGGAGCCGTCATAGATTTGGGACTAGCTGGCAGTAGTTTTTTTCTAGGTGCTCTCGGCGGCAGCGTCATAGGCGCAACGAGCGCGTGGTTAGGCGCTGACAAACTAGCAGATTTCAAACTTGAAGGACTGCCAGTTGGCGGGTACGTCGCTCAACAAGGTCCAATGCAAAATAAAAATTTCCCCTACGTTCTATTGGGGAGATTTTTACATCTGGAAGAACTTTTACAACAACGTACCCATGCTCAAAGGGACACACTACTCATCTCAGAAGGCGAGCTACAAGGAAAATTATCCAAGCTCAGTGATGATCAGCAAAAGTTGCTGCATAAAGCACTTGATCACACCTGTCGCCAAAAACCCGTGGCAGATTTCGCCAAGATTTTAGAGCCACTGCTAGATGCTAATAGAAGTTGGCATCAAGCAGGTGTTGAACAACAAAACTGAACAAGTACCAGCTGAGTTATTCGACACCAAATACTTTTTTGAGTAGTTCGGTGGATTGTTTAAGAGGGTCACGACGGATCTCAGCCTCTTCTTTGGCCATGTAATAGAATATGCCATCGATGGATTTTTGCACGACATGCTCGTCTAAGTCAGCCTTTACTTCTGAAACAAACGGGATCGATTGGTATTTATTCATCACATCATCAAAGGCCTGAATTGCCCCCACTTTTGCTAGGCTTTCGGCAATGATCGGGCGCATTTCTTCGCCTAGAGACACAGACATCTTGTCTTTAAAATATTGTGTTGCGGAATCTTCAGGGCCCTGGTAGATCGCCATCACATCATCGAATTGCATTTGATTCAACGACTCCAGAAACAGAGCTTTAGCCCTGGGAGTGGCGGCTTCAGCAGCACGGTTCATTTGTAACTCAAGCTCATCGACGAAGTGAGACATACCCACTTTTGCCAGCAATTTTTTCACCTTCTGTAATTGCTCTGGTAGCGGGATGTGTATCGCCGCATCTGCATTAAATCCATCAACCTGACCCAATTTAGCGACGACGCTCGCAGCGCCGATCCGAAGCGCTTGCTTGAAGGCCTCGCTGATCTCAGCAATGGCGGGATCCTTGAATGCTTCACTGATTTCAGCAATCACAGGCGCCTCTAATACTTTAGTCGTTTCCACTGACTTAAAAATGTTGACTGCCTTCTCCCACCAACTATTTTCAGCGTAAGCTGGGCCTGAAAGCGAAACAGTCAGTAGTAGTAGCGCAACGATCTTGAAATTCTTCATAGATTCTAATGTAATTTTCATGTCCTTTGTCACTCGGGCGGTTTTTTACGATACAGCGGGCTTTCATTGCCGACGTCTTTCATTTTCTTAGCACGCTTCTTTGAGGCTGGACTTTTTGAAGCGGAGCGTTTGCGGGTTTTTTTGCTGGCGCCAGCAGCCTTGCCTGATTTCTTGACCTTATTGGGACCTTTATAGTCGGCCTTCAATCCTTTGATCGCTCGATGCTCAAAGCGGATTTTGAGGTAACGCTCGATACTAGAGTTCTTGTTCCAGTCGACCCGGTCAACCAACATAACCGCTTTACCCTGCTTGCCGGCACGGCCTGTTCTTCCTACTCGATGCACATGGTCATCGCCCGAGTGGGCAACGGTGTAATTGATCACCAGATCAACATCAGTCACATCAAGACCCCGAGCCGCGACGTCGGTTGCCACCAGAACTTGTAACTTGCCATCACGGAATCGGTTCAGTACCTGCTTTCTGTCGCTCTGGGCAATTTCACCATGCAGATACCCGACCTTTAATTCTGTCTTTGCCAGATGTTGGCCAACCTCTGTGCACTGTGCTCGGGTTTTGCAAAACACAAAAACCTTTTCAGCGCCCTCTTCTTCTACCAGGGCGCAAATTAATTTTTGTTTGTGATTGTCATCATCGGCCAAAATCATTTGTTGCGTTATCTGGCTATGGCCTTCCTTGAAGGAATCAACTTCGATCGAGACAGGATTGT
>JBLHQQ010000219.1:0-5394 GCA_047625245.1 Candidatus Azotimanducaceae bacterium | reverse complement strand
TCTGCGCCAAATCCGTTTCGATGAGCATAGGTGTAGATCAATCCGGCGCCTGCTGCGCCGACTGAAAAGTCGATCAGTTCTCGTTCGCCTTTGATGCCGGTTATATCAGAGAACGGAATGGGTTCTACCCAGCCAATGCCTGAGCCAAGTTCAGAAGCCTGGGCGGTCAGACGCGCGAGGGCGAGTTCTGCGCCCGTGAGGTATTTCTTGTCGCCGCTTATCTTATACAGTTCGTTGAGGGTGAAAACGTAACCGGGCCAGCCGCTGAAAAACCCACAGGTAATAAACTTTTCTGCCTCAGCCTGTTTTTGAACATAAGCCAGAAGATCGTCGCCTGCTGCCAGGGCTGTGTTCCGATGGGTTTCATCTTGAGTGGCCAAAAACAACTCAAGGTAGAAGGCAATGATACCGGCACTACCATGATAAAAAGTGTGTGTCGGTTTGCTGTCAGGGATGCGGTTCCAGCAAATCCCGGTTTGGGTATCGACCTGATTGCCGTGAATAAAAGTTTCTACTTGGGCAGCCTGTTCCAAATAATTCACGGCAGTTCCTGATTGGATGGTTAAGTCTTAGTGTTGTGGCAAAGGACTGACTAAGTCAACCTGATTCATTTGGTGATTAACTCGGATGCGTTTACTCAGATCGAAACTCTCGAATGGGTTTCCAAAACCACCAGATCAGCGCAGTCGCCGTAATAGACATGACGCCACCTAAAAGCATCGTGTTGCTGGCACCAATTGCACCAGCCCAGGCGCCGACCCAAATCGTGCCAATGTTATTGGCGGATTGAGCCGCGAGAATCATAAGCGCATACGCGCGACCGCGCATATGATCAGGTGTCGTAAGCATCACGGTGGTTGCCCTCACGGCGACGGTGACCGCATCTGCTGCGCCCAGCAAGCCAATCATTAATAAACCCATCCAGAGTGAGTTAGCGAGCCCGAAGCCAAACAAAATAAAGCCGTAGGCGAATGACGCGTAAAGTACGAGCATGCCTTTGGCTTTGTAGGCGACAAAAAGCAGAGCCACAAATGAACCGAGAATAGCGCCGACCGAGTTGGCTGCACCCAACATGCCAGTTGCGCTAGCACCTCCGGCAAATAGTCCGAGAGCAAGTACAGGCAATATTTCTCGATAGAAGGATGCCGTCGTAATACCGATGTCTAGAAGAAAGAGTCCCGGCAAGATCGGATGTTTAGATACGTAGCTAAAACCGTCTTTGGTTTGCTGGATTTGTGAGGGCTTCTCTGCGCCTTGGTCGTGGCCTTCTGCAACACCTTGGGCTTTCACAAATATGGGCAGCAGTGCCGCGACGCTGGCGATTAATGCGGCGAGCAGAAAAACTTCTGTTGAGCCGTATGTGACTGCAACAAATGCAAACAGCAAGGGTCCGGCGATCGCAGCAGCATTGGACGACGCAGTGTCGGTAGAAATAGCCAGCATGAGTTCGTTCTTGGGGATGACTATTGGAACAAGTGCTGCCCTTGCTGGGCTGCTGAGCATATGGGTGCCCGCCATAATAGCTATACCGATATAGACAAAAAGTGGCGTAAGAGCGTCCTGAAATTCCAGAATGCCAAGCCCAGCCATCACCAACGCAGTTGTGCCATAGGCGGCGGACATGAGTTTTTTGCGATCTACTTGGTCGGCTAAATTTCCCGCCCAAAGGGTCACCGGTACTTGCACCACGAGTTGCACAACGCCGATTAAACCAACGAGATACGCGGACCCGGTTTCGTCTAGTAACCACTGGGCGGTTCCGAGGATGCGCATCCAGCTGACGACCGAGCCAGTGACGAGTACAACCCATAGCACTCGATAGTCTGAGTAACGAAATGCAGCCCAGGGTTTAGGTTTGACCGTACTCAATGCCGGTGCCTTGTTTGTTAGCGGAGCCGAATGCTAACACTTGGCCTACCTTTTGAGGTAGCTGGAGATAACAGCTGGAGATAACAGCCGGGCATAATGGTTACTCTGTTCTATCGCGCAGTTCCATGATGACGAAGGTTGGCGTCTCTTCTGGTGTATCTTTTACGGTTCGCCAGAAAGGATATTTGTTGGCGAGAGCTTCGAGACCCTGCTCGAACTCGTTTTCATCGGTGACCAGGTGAATTGATCTTGGGTAAAGCTTGTCGCCAATTTTAACTTCGATATTGGGATTCTTGGCAACGATGCGGTTCCAGTATTTGCCATCGGGAAATCGTTTAGGTTCCGCATAATATATCGAGGGCGAGAAAAGTTTGCCGTTCGCAGTGGCTAGTACAACTGTCACGGAGTGGGGCACTCCATACCAGGGATGGGTTTGAATAAACACCTCAGGAAAGTCATCGCTGAAACGCCAGTCCTCAACCTTGGTTTCAATTAACTCCCCTGATAACCAATTACCCGGCCGGCGATCCTGAGGTTCACATGCGGCGAGGATCAAACAGAGCGAAATGATGGTGATGCGATGGACGTGTTGCATTAGGTAATTCCTGTAAACGAAACGAAACGAAACGAAACGAAACGAAACGAGGCTATGGTCTAGTGGTGGCGAATAGTAACAGGAGTCGTGGTCGATCATTTTGTTATGATTATGGAGTGCATACATTGCGCAACCCTCTTTTAAGTAAGTTGTGATCATGACAGTTGATACCACCACAGATTTTAGCCACGGCCCCTTAAGTGGCGTTCGTATTCTGGATTTATCCTCGGTGGTGTCTGGGCCAATGGCCGCTGTGATGTTGGCGGATCAGGGCGCGGACGTCATCAAGATAGAACCTCCCGGTTGGGGGGATGGGATTCGTGGTCTCGGTGCTAGCCGGAATGGCTTATCTGCGATCTTTTCGCTGATCAATCGTAACAAACGTTCGATCGGCATCAATCTAAAGCATGTGGAAGGCCAGCGGATTGTGCACTCACTGGTGGAAACTGCGGATGTGGTTTTACAAAATTATCGGCCCGGCAAGATGGATCGACTGGGTCTCGGTTTTGAGGCGCTATCGGCCATTAATGAAGATCTTATTTATGCCTCGATTTCTGGTATGGGTGAGGTTGGCCCTTACGCAGAGCAGAAGGTTTACGATTATGTTATTCAAGGTATGAGTGGCGCGCTTGATGCGCAAGCCGAAGACGGACAGCCCAAAATGGTTCGTACCATTGTGTACGACAAGGTGACAGCACTCACAACAGCTCAGGCGATCACGGCAGCGTTGTTCGCTCGAGAGAAGGGTGCCGGAGGTCAGCATCTAAAAATAGCCATGCTCCATGCGGGCATCTATTTTAACTGGCCAGATCTCATGTGGAACTACAGCTTTAAGGGTGAAGATGTTCAATATGCAGGGGACCTCGCAGACCTGTATGAAATCAGCCAAGCGAAAGATGGGTCGATTGTTTCACATCATCTGGGCGCAGACACGTCGAACTACAGCACCGAAGAGTTGCTCAAAGTTTTGGCGGATAACGACATTCCCCATTCCCGAGTGAATCTCCGGCATGAGGTGGCAGAGGATCCCCAGGTTAAAGCCCTTGGATTGCTTGAGGAGTTAGAGCACCCGAGAGGCGGCGTAATGCAATTGCCTAAGGCCCCGGTTTCATTCTCTAAAACCCCTTCTAAGCATCAATCCCATTCTCCCGAGGTGGGACAACATACTGTTGAGATATTGTCGGAACTCGGGATGGAATTTTCGGAAATGCAGGCCTTGGCTCAGCAAGGTGCCATCGGCTAAGCCATCGTCATTTAGTTAAGCTTTGCCACTTCTGGAATTAGATCCGTATGCCCCTCCATATCAAAGGACATAATCACGAGATCTCGAGGGGTTCCATTTCTGTCTTCTACATAGTCAGCCAATAGTGCTTCTGGGACGAATCCAAGTCGACGGAAAGCTGCCTGCGCGCCGTGTTGATCTGATGTCATATTCGCCATTAGTTTTTTCACGCCAATGCCTCGGGCGACGTCAAAAATTTCAGAAGTGATGCGTTTACCTAAACCGCGGGTGCGATAGGCTTGGTTAACGTTGACCCGCAACTCACCGACGCGACGAGTCCAGGGCGCAATATTACGGTGTACCGTTGCATATCCCACCATACCTTCACTATCGTAAGCCAACACGGTGGTAGAAACGCCGTTTTTAATGTTTTGTACCCAGTCGTCGACAACCTCGGGTTGAGTCAAATCGACCCGAAGAAAGAGCAAGTCTTCCATTGGCAGCGCCTGGGCAAAGTTGAGGACGTCATCTCGTTCGGCGGCGGACATTAGTCGAAATTCGATTTCTGCGGCGTCTGGCAGAGTGACCGTTTTGGGGTAGTTTTCGAAAAAGTTCTTGTCTGGCATGTTTATTCCGGGTTGGATTGTTGAAGGGCTTGGTTCTTCTCTTGAGCTAGTCTCAGTAGATCAAGAAATACATCATCTGCAGCGTTTTTGATGACATCAAGATCCGGCAGCAAACGTGGTTCGCAAATGAAATTAAAGAACAATTGGTTGTTGTAGCTAAGAATCGTCGCGCTGAATCCACTTGTTCCAGTCAAGACCAGCAAGCCGATTTGATCGGTCAGCTCTGCACCACATATGTATTGGGGCACCTGTACTCCAGGTACATTGGTGCAGGTGAAGTTCACACCCGGGTTTGGTGGCCGGGCACCGAAGCTCGGTATGATAGGTAGCGGCATGCGTGCCGCGAGTGCTGTAGGGTCAAATGCTGTACCAATTAGTTGAGTACCTAGCATGGCAGTAGGCGGAAAATTGGGCATGCTGTCCTGCATTTGAGTCATTGCCTGGGCTTCTTCAGCACCTTTGATTCTCTGAGTTTCTGAGATCACAACTTCGAGGCGTTTCAGGGTGTCCATTGACCATGCTGGGAGCATCGGGAATATCGCCGACACCTGGTTACCAAGAGCGCCCTTCTGATCCTCGGTGCGAACGTTGACGGGACACATGATACGCATGTGTTGATCTTGTACCCGTTCACCGTGACTTTCTAGATAACGTGCAACAGCTTCCGACACCACGGCTAGCACGACGTCATTAATTGTACCGCCGAGGTGCCTGCGAATTTCTCTAATCTCAGAGAAGGATTTCTTGAGCCATGCAACGCGTCGTTTTGGACCCACCATACCGGCGTTAAAGGGCGCTGTAATAGCAGGTTGGGAAACAAAGCGATTCATGATCTCCACGGCCTGTTGCACTTTTTGCCATTGGGCCGGGACATTGCTGACAGCTCGCGTAGGGTTAAACTGGGACATCGACTCGACGTTTTCCCGGACCGCTTCACTGAATAACTCGTTCAAACTCGGTGGCGTTTCCGGCACCCAGGCAGCTTGTGGCGGCTCCGGATTGGCAGCGTTCTTCTCAAAAGAAAAAACAATCATTTGTAGTTGGATACTAGACGCGCCATCAACGAGAGCGTGGTGAGTTTG
>JBLHQQ010000218.1:0-5438 GCA_047625245.1 Candidatus Azotimanducaceae bacterium | reverse complement strand
GTGCATCGACTATCCGGATTAGACTAAGACTGAAGCGCTGCGGCCATAAAGCGCTGCGGCCATAAAGCGCCGCGGCCACAAAGTGCTCCGGCTTAAAAATCGAACCCTCGCCGCCCCTGTAATCCCCCGGTGTGGATTGCAACAACCTGGCGATCGAGATAGTTTCTATCGTTTCGAAGCAGGGTCATCAGCCTGTACATCATTTTGCCTGAATAGACTGGCTCTAAAGGTATTCCCGTTTTGTCTTCGAAATCGAGAATAAACTCTTTGAGATCCTCGGGACACCGGGCGTAACCACCACAGTGACCATCGTGATCAATCATCCAGTTTCGAACACCCGGGATCATCTCCTTAATCGACCGGAAAATTCCCTCCGCGCCCTTGAGAACACATATCCCTGTCACGGTTTTGCCGACTGCCAACTTTGCCGCTATCCCCGCCATGGTGCCTCCGGTACCTAACGGCACAACAAGATCATCATAGACAACACCATGTTCCGCTAACAGGTCTACAATTTCTCCTGCGCCTTCTATCCCTGCTTGATTAGTTCCACCCTCGGGCAACAAATACTGCGCGCCATAAAAGTGTGACAGAGCTTCCAAATAAACAGGAGTATCGCGATGTCGATAGACTTCACGACTGACAAAGTGCAAACGCATGCCGTTTTCTAAGGCTTCCGAAAGCGGCGGATTTAAATGCTTTGGTCGTTCGCCTCGAATCACCGCAGTGGTCTTAAATCCTAGTTCAGGACCTACCTGTGATAAAGCATGGACATGGTTCGACCAGGCACCGCCAAAGGTTAAAATTTGATCAAAACCTTGTTCCCGAGCCGCTTCAAGATTTCGCTTTAACTTGAAGTACTTATTGCCGACGGGATTGATGACAGTAAGATCCAGCAGCAGAAATTCGCACCCTTCGTAGTTTACCTGCTGCAAAAGAGGCATTTTGATACCATGAGGTGGTTTTCCATATGAGGGAGTTTAGCTATTTAGGCGCGGTTACTGCAATCGCATATGTATTCTTAGATTGCTAGCAGTTGCCCTCGACCGAGGCTCGTGCCGATCATTAAGGTGAGTGCGTAGAGTTGGTTATTTTGAGAGGAGAGAAGAATCGTAACGTTGCGATATTCAATCGGTCCTAATTCAGGAACGGATACGATCTCCGAATCCTCGACCAACGACTGTCATGATTAAGTATTTGAAATAGTCAATGATCGAAAATTGCTTGATCATCCTCTCGTCCCATTCTGCCAACTTTTCAGGATCGGACATATCGACACCATTTACTTGTGCCAGGCCAGTGATACCTGGCAGCACCTCGAAAACCAGTCGACTCTGTCTAGCGGCAATCAATTCTTCTTGATTGAACAAACAAGGTCGCGGGCCGACAAGACTCATATCACCTCTCAGAACATTCACAAGCTGAGGTAGCTCATCAAATTTGCTACCTCTAATGAACTTACCAAAACGGGTTATCGA
Source organism: Candidatus Azotimanducaceae bacterium (assembly GCA_047625245.1). GTDB lineage: Bacteria > Pseudomonadota > Gammaproteobacteria > Pseudomonadales > Azotimanducaceae > JAHRVQ01. The sequence continues at coordinate 3,960 of JBLHQQ010000218.1, read as the reverse complement.
TGATTCTTGAGCAAGGTGCGTGGCGACAGAAATGGTGTCCAGGCTCATTGATCTGAATTTATACAAATTAAAGGGTTTTTGATGTTTCCCTACCCTAATTTGCCGAAAAATCGGACTTCCTGTATCGAAAAAAGCGAACACAGCTAACAGAATCAGCAGCGGCGAGAGAATGATTAGCCCGAATAAAGCGAACAGAAAATCAAAAAGTCTCATTATTTCTATCGACTTGGGAAAATTTAGATGTGGTTTAGTGGCGGACCGGACGGGACTCGAACCCGCGACCTCCGGCGTGACAGGCCGGCATTCTAACCAGCTGAACTACCGGTCCGCGCTAAACCAAAAAACCTTCTTTCAAAGGATCGTGGTGGGTGTTGCAGGGGTCGAACCTGCGACCTACGCCTTGTAAGGGCGTCGCTCTCCCAACTGAGCTAAACACCCGTAAAAAGAGAGAGCGCATTGTAACGATTAGGAGCTTTGAGTCAAGGAGATTCCAAGACTTAAACATATGAATCTGCGACTACTTGTTGATGCCCAGGCGCTCGCGAGTATATTTTGTGTCAGCTATTTCCTGACACCACCCTGGATTGCGTAAATACCACTCTATTGTCTTGTCCATTCCGGACTCAAAGCTCTCTTGTGGTTGCCAGCCTAATTCGCGTTCAATTTTGCTCGCGTCAATCGCATAACGTTGGTCGTGGCCAGGACGGTCATCGACATGGGTGATCAGTTCCTTTAATTGCTCTGAAGTTCTGTCATTAATCTTCGTCCCCAGGACCTCACAAATCGTTTGAACGACTTGCAGGTTTTTCTTCTCTTCATTGCCACCAATATTGTAAGTCTCACCCGCCTTGCCCTTACTTGCGACTAAATACAGAGCTCTCACATGATCATCAACATAAAGCCAATCACGGATCTGATCACCTTTGCCATAGATAGGCAGGGGCTTTCCTTCGAGGGCATTGAGTGTAACAAGTGGAACGAGCTTTTCTGGGAACTGGTAGGGTCCATAATTGTTGGAACAATTCGTAACAAGTGTTGGTAGACCATAGGTCTCATGCCATGCTCGAACGAGATGGTCCGAACTCGCTTTACTCGCAGAATATGGTGAGTTGGGGCTGTAAGGCGTCGTCTCAGTAAAGAGACCCTCAGAACCGAGAGAACCGTAAACCTCATCGGTGGAAACATGATGAAAGATAAATTCCTCGGGTTTATGCTCGCGCCAATAGCCAAGGGCTGCGTTGAGTAATGTAAACGTACCTACGACGTTTGTTTGAATAAACTCGCCTGGGGAATCAACAGATCGGTCTACATGCGATTCAGCTGCCAGATGGATGACTTTGTCGGGTTTAAACTCGGTAAAAACCGTTTGAATAGCCGCTGCATCGCAAATATCCAATTCACGAAACTGGTATCTTGGATCCTCTGCCACCGGAGCAAGCGTCGAGAGGTTTCCTGCATAGGTCAGCTTATCAACGTTGAGTACCTGATGATCAGTCTCTCGAATGAGAAAACGAATAAGTGCAGAACCTATGAAGCCTGCGCCCCCGGTCACTAGTATATTCATAGAGCATCCAAAAAAGCCGCGAGTATAACGCAACTATCGGCTGCCGTGGTACACCTCATGCCCGCGGGTTATTAGCTAACAACCCTTAATTCGTTGTCGGCTCATCGCCAATCTTTTATATTCCCACCTCCACAACTGGCACGCAAATCATCATGTCTGACTATCGCCTGACCCACCTCAAAGCCCTTGAAGCCGAGAGCATCCACATCATGCGGGAGGTCGCGGCTGAATTTGATAATCCAGTGATGCTCTACTCCATTGGGAAAGACTCGACGGTTATGTTGCATCTTGCGATGAAAGCCTTTTACCCCGGAAAACCGCCGTTTCCGTTAATGCATGTGGACACCACTTGGAAATTTCGAGAGATGATTGAGTTCAGGGACAAAATTGCCCAGGAGACGGGAATGGAACTGATTGTGCACATCAATGAAGAAGGCCGTGCCGCGGGTGTTGGTCCTTTCACCCACGGGAGCGCCAAACACACCGATATCATGAAGACTGAAGGACTCAAACAGGCGCTCAACAAACACCAGTTTGATGCTGTTTTTGGCGGTGCCAGGCGCGACGAAGAAAAATCCAGAGCAAAAGAGCGGGTCTATAGTTTCAGAGACAAGAACCACCGATGGGACCCGAAGAACCAGCGCCCGGAGCTCTGGAACACCTACAACAGCGAATACAACAAGGGCGAATCGATCCGCGTTTTTCCTCTATCAAACTGGACCGAACTCGACATCTGGCAGTATATACATCTCGAAAAAATACCGTTGGTGCCACTCTATTTCGCCAAGAAACGCCCCGTTGTCTGGCGAGACGGCACATGGATTATGGTCGACGATGATCGGATGCCACTCGAAGAAGGCGAAACCCCGGAAATGAAGATGGTCCGATTTCGCACGCTTGGTTGCTACCCCCTGACCGGAGCTGTGGAATCTGAAGCAGATTCGCTAACAGACATCATCCAAGAAATGTTACTCGCCACCACCTCTGAACGGCAAGGCCGATTAATCGACAGTGATTCGTCAGGCTCGATGGAGCAGAAGAAACGCGAGGGGTATTTCTAATGAGCCATCAGTCTGAGTTAATTGCGACCAACATTGACGAATATCTAAAACAACACGAACAAAAAGAACTACTAAGAATGCTGACCTGTGGCAGCGTCGACGATGGCAAGAGCACGTTAATCGGTCGATTGCTCCACGATTCAAAAATGATCTATGAGGACCAATTGGAAGCCGTTAGAAGTGATTCGGCTAAGGTTGGGACCGTCGCGGAAGGCCTGGATCTCGCGCTGCTGGTCGACGGTCTACAGGCTGAGCGTGAACAGGGTATTACTATTGACGTTGCCTACCGGTATTTTTCAACAGCAAAAAGAAAATTTATTATTGCCGACACTCCTGGACATGAACAATACACTCGCAATATGGCAACCGGTGCTTCTACCTGTGACTTAGCGATTATTCTGGTAGATGCTCGACACGGCGTGATGACCCAGACTAAGCGTCATTCATTTATTACGACACTACTTGGCATCAAGCACATTATCGTCGCAATCAACAAAATGGATCTCGTCGACTATTCCGAAGAAACTTATCAGCAGATCAAGCAGGACTACGCCAAATTTTCCAGCCAGTTAGATATGGGTGAAGTTCGCTATCTCCCAATGAGCGCACTAAATGGCGATAATGTGGTCAACAAAAGCGATAACATGCCTTGGTATGAGGGCGCCCCGCTCATGACGGTGCTCGAGAACATCCAGATTTCTTCAGATAAGAACTTATCGGATTTTCGCTTCCCGGTTCAGTATGTCAATCGACCTAACCTCGACTTTAGAGGTTTTTGTGGGACCGTCGCGTCTGGCATCGTGCGACCTGGTGACGACATCATGGTCTTGCCATCAAGAAAAACCAGTAAAATCAGGTCGATTGTAACCTTCGATGGAGAGATTGAAGAAGCCTTCCCTCCTCTGGCCGTCACCCTCACATTGGAAGACGAAATAGATGTGAGTCGTGGGGACATGCTGGTTCATCCAAACAACCTGCCCTACTTCTCGGATAAATTAGATGTGCAGATCGTCTGGATGGGAGAAGAACCTATGCAGATCGGCAAGCAATATCTGTTCAAACAAACAACAAAGAGATCTAGCGGATCAATCAGTCAAATTAAATTCAAAACTGACGTCAATACTCTGAAGCATGAAGAAACCAACAGCCTGAGCCTGAACGAAATTGGTCGCTGCGAAGTGACGCTCTCGCAAAGAATCGCGTTTGATGCATATAAACCCAATCCCGCGACTGGGTCTTTTATCATCATTGATCGTTTGAGCAACGTCACTGTGGGTGCGGGCATGATTGTCGGCAACGTATCCAGCAAAGCTGACTCTAGTTGGGACAGTGAAA
>JBLHQQ010000217.1:0-5444 GCA_047625245.1 Candidatus Azotimanducaceae bacterium | reverse complement strand
CATCTAGCAAAAGCCTGCAAAGAGCTTTTTGTTTTTCAGCGCACGCCTTCATCGGTTGACGAACGTAACAACAAGCCGACTGACCCAGAGTGGTTCAAAGAAATGGCGACTGAAGGCTGGCAGCAGCGTTGGCTTGAAAACTTTACCGCTAACCAAACCGGCGGCATCGCAACCGAAGATCTCGTGATGGATGGCTGGACCGAGTTATCCCGTCGAGTTCGCTCTAAAATCATGGAACTTCCTGCAGCAGACCGCACCCCTATTAATATGTTGGCGGCCTACGAAGACTCTGACTTTGAAAAGATGGAAGAAATTCGCAAGCGTGCCGAACAACTGGTTGAAGACAAGGAAACCGCGGAAGGATTAAAAGCCTGGTACCGGCAGCTCTGCAAGCGACCATGCTTTCATGACCAATACCTTCAGGCTTTTAATGAACCTGGTACGTATCTGGTTGATACCGATGGCAAAGGCGTTGAAAAGATCACCGAAAACGGCATCGTCGTTGCAGGAAAGGAATACCCGCTAGATTGTATTATTTATGCATCTGGGTTTGAGGTCGGTACCGAATACAAGCGCCGCGCAGGCTACGATATGGTTGGTCGCGATGGACTTAAGCTTTCAGATAAATGGGCCGAGGGGATGAAAACCAAGCACGGCACCCATGTTCATGGCTTTCCGAATGCGTTTATTGTCCAACCAACCCAGGGCGCTAATTTGATCTCGAACGTGCCTCACAACCTTACTGAGTCGGGCAAAACCATCGCCCTGACAATCAAACATGCCATCGATAATGGTTTCAAAGAAATCGAAGTGAGCCAAGAAGGTGAGGATGAGTGGATTAAACTACTCCTCACCAACGCCGGAGGCATGCTAGGTTCACCAGACTGTACACCCGGCTACTACAACAATGAAGGTCAGGACTCGGGACCCGGTGCAAAATATCACGTCGGGTATCCTCAGGGTGCAACCGCTTACTTTAATTACATTAGGCAATGGCGCGAATCAGGGGACTTTGAAGGCATCGAATTCCGCTAGGAACTCTCGACCTGATTTGGTTTGTCGAATCAGATCAGCCGGAAAGGTGACATGCCCTTCCGGCTGATTTTGCTTACAGAGCCTTTCTATTTACAAACTTAAGCAGCTTTAGTGAGCACGCGCTGAACCATTGGTTCAAACTCTTCGATCGTCATCGTCTCGTAGTTTTCATCAAAGGCGGGCATATCGTACTTGTCGATAAACTCTTTGGTTTGCTCATAAGCGGGATGATCACGGTATTTTTCCCGCATATTTTTGTCCGCACCGACAAATTCAAAGAAGTAATATCCCTGGAAGATCGTGTGATGCTCCATCATCCAGACATTATTTTCAGAGGTGAAGGGTTTCATAATCGCGGCAGCAACCGCTCCGTGATTGGCTGGAGAAAGGCTATCGCCAATGTCATGCAGCAATGCGCACACCACATACTCTTCATCCTGGCCGTCACGATGAGCGCGAGTCGCGGTTTGCAAACTGTGTTCAAATCGATCGACATTAAAACCGCCGTAATCACCCTGCAGCAGTTTCAAATGAGTGATGACGCGGTCGGGCAATTCATCGCGAAAGCCTTTCATATGCTTGCCGATAATATCCATGTCTTCTTGCGTGCACTCGTCAAAACGACGAAATTGCGCTTGTTGTTCACTCATACTAATCCCCTCTTCATTTGTTAATGAGAACCACCATCAATGGCCAATATTGAGCCCGTGGTGAATCCTGCCATATCGCTGGCGAAATATAGAGCCGCGCCAACCACTTCCTCTGGCTCGCCGCCCCGCTGCATGGGAATGGTAGATTTCGCTCGCGCGTTAAAAGCATCCAGATCCCAAGCCTTGGCAATGTCCGTTAAGAATGGCCCTGCCATGATGCAGTTTACCCGCACTTTGGGGCCATAAGCATCCGCAAAAGAACGAGTAATTGCATTCAGGCCCGCTTTCGCAGCGCCGTAAGGCTCCGAATTCGGACTTTTTTGCACCGAGGCAATGCTACTCACATTAATGATCGACCCTCCCTCACCCTTTGCCATGCGGGATCCCACCAGCGCACTCAATCTGAATGGCCCCTTTAGGTTGACGCCGATTACCTTATCGAACAGTTCCTCTGAGATTTCCTCAAGAGAAGGATAAAGCGGTGACATACCGGCATTATTAATCAACACATCAACCTTGCCGAAACGCTCATAGACAGCGTCAGCCATCTCGCCCATGGCGTCCCAATCTGCCGCATGAGCGGCATAGGGAAAGGCTTCAACGCCCAATGCTTCAATCTCTTTGGCAGTCTCTATGCAACTCTCGAGCTTTCGACTGACGATTGCAACATTTGCACCCTGAGCTGCGAAACCCAGGGCCATCGCACGACCCAAGCCACGACTACCGCCTGTAATCAGTACAACCTTGCCAGCCATGTCATACATTCTATTCATGCGTATCCTCTATCCTTAAGATCAGCGTTATACTCTAACTTTTTGCAGGCAAGTTCGCACTCAATCAACCTGCAACGGAGGCTCTAGTGGACGAGATAATATCAAGGCGGTCAAGGCACCGGGTTCGCGTATTGGGTGAACTACTTGGCGAAACGATGAGCGATCAGCACGGCAGTGACTTTCTCGACAAAATTGAGGAAATCAGACACCTCGCCAAGCACCGCCGATTAGATGAGAGCAGCGATAACGAATTGCAAACCGTTTTAAAAGCTCTCAGCGATGATGAAATGATCTATGTAGCCAGAGCGTTTAACCAGTTCTTGAACCTCGCTAATATTGCAGAGCAGGCGGAAACCACAGCCGAGCGCAATGCGCCCTTTCCTGAAGTGTCCTACTTGCAAAAGCTGTTTAAGCATGTCGAAGCAGATGGCGTGGCAAAGGATGATATTTTCAAAGCCGTCAGCACTATCAGTTGCGAGCTTGTGCTGACAGCCCACCCCACCGAGATCACCCGCCGGACATTGATTCAAAAATACAACCGCATTGCAACCGAGCTTGAAAAAGTAGACGAAGAAACCACTCTCGATCCTCAGGATCGACGCCATCTAGAAAGACTCATTGCGGAAGTCTGGTACACCGACGAGATTCGAACCGAGCGGCCCACACCGCAGGATGAAGCTAAATGGGGTTATGCCGTTATCGAGCACTCTTTCTGGGATGCCATACCGCGAATCTGGAAAGGCCTGGACCAACTGCTGCGGCAGCACACGGGGCAACCTCTACCGATGAGTGCGGCGCCTATACGTATTTCCTCTTGGATGGGGGGTGACCGCGATGGTAATCCCAACGTCACCGCAGTGGTGACCGAGGAAGTCAACCGACTTGCGCGATGGATGGCGGCGGACCTGTACCTGCGCGACATCGATGAGTTGTTGTCCCAGCTATCTATGAGCCAATGTACCGACGCCGTAAAGGCGTTATGCGAAGTACAAAGTCACGAACCCTATCGTGTATTACTGAGGCAAATCAGAGAACGACTGATCATTACCCGGCAGTGGTCAATCAGCAAGAAATCGCCACCCAGCGAAGCGATCCTGACCCGTAAGGAACTATTTGAACCCCTCAAGGTTTGTTACGACTCCCTTGTTGCCTGTGGCATGGAGATTATTGCCGAGGGGTTATTGAAAGAGACTCTCATCAGGATTGCGTCCTTTGGCGTCACTCTTGTGGATCTCGACATTCGTCAAGGAGCAGAAAAACATACAGAACTCCTCAACGCCTTAACTGAATATCTTGAACTCGGTAGCTACAACCTGTGGCCCGAAAAAGCTCGTCAGGACTTCCTGATCGATGAACTCGAAAGTAAACGCCCCCTCATTCCGGATGCATGGAAGCCCGATGCAGGTGTTCGAGAAACCCTAGACACCTTTGAACTTGTAGCCAACAGTCAGGCAGAGGGGATATCCAGCTATATAATTTCTATGGCTCGCAACCCTTCTGACGTGCTTGCCGTTGTGTTATTGCTGCGCAAATGCGGCCTTGAAACACCGATACCCGTCGTGCCGCTGTTTGAAACGCTCGACGACCTAGAGAACTCTGCTTGGACTCTAGAACGACTGCTGCGCATTCCCTGGTATACCAAATACATAGAAGGCCGACAGCAGGTCATGATCGGTTACTCTGATTCAGCAAAAGATGCAGGGCAAATGGCAGCAGCTTGGGCTCAATATCGCGCCCAGGAAGATCTTGTCGCGGTGAGCGAAAAATACAAAGTCAATCTAACATTGTTCCACGGTCGCGGTGGCACGGTAGGTCGAGGCGGTGCTCCAGCGAGGGCCGCAATCCTATCTCAGCCTCCGGGGTCGGTGAAGGGCAGCATGCGAGTGACCGAGCAGGGCGAGGTGATTCGATTTAAGTATGGCTCGGCCGCACTTGCACTCAACAGTCTAGACCTTACCCTTAGTGCAACAATCGAAGCCACATTACTGCCACCACCCAAACCTCGGGACAATTGGCGAATGCTGATGGACAAGATGGCGGGTGTTGCCTGCGATAGTTATCGAGCGACGGTTCGAGAAAATCCAGATTTTGTCACCTATTTCGATCAGAGCACGCCAGAGCGAGAACTAACGCAATTGGCCCTCGGCAGTCGCCCTTCCCGAAGAACCGATCAAGCATCTCGCGGCATTGAGGACCTAAGAGCGATCCCGTGGGTTTTCGCCTGGACACAGAAACGCTTGATGCTGCCGGCCTGGCTCGGCACTGACGCAGCGTTTGACCAACATATGGAAGGCAAATCGCTCCATGTCTTAAAGGAAATGATCAGTGGGTGGCCATTTTTTCAAACCCAGTTAGACATGCTCGAAATGGTGCTATCGAAGGTCGATGTCGACATTGCCAGTCGATACGATCTGGCCCTGGTCGATGAAGCACTGTGGCCCATCGGTGTGTCTTTCCACGAAAGAATGTTGGCGTTGATTCAGAACATTCTATCGCTGACCCAGCAAGAAGAACTGCTGGAACATCAACCGAGCATTAAACGCTCACTAGAATTGCGCAACCCCTACACAGACCCATTGCACTTTTTGCAGATAGAATTGATGTCCCGAAGCAGAAAGGACGAGACAGGACAGCATCCTAATGTCGACAAGGCTTTGATGGTAACCATCGCCGGTATTGCAGCGAGTATGCGCAACACCGGCTAGGCAGGCGTTAATGCAGCTGTTATCAGACCAGTTACTGAAACAAATGGCGTGGTTGGCGCGGCCTTGTCTTTCACCCAATTGGTTCGTTCGGTTTCGACGCAAAAACCCAAATCTCCTGCACGCAGGTAAGCTTGAAGCCGACCCTCTGAGCAGGCTTGCCGTCGATTGGCATAGTCTCGCCCAGCACACGTGCCCGCAGCGCAGTCAAAGTGACCTGGCGATAAAGCGGCGCGTAGACGCGGCAGACGGATCTGAATCGGGCCGTCTGATTAAGAATGACG
>JBLHQQ010000216.1:0-5451 GCA_047625245.1 Candidatus Azotimanducaceae bacterium | reverse complement strand
GATGACGTAACTCGCGATGGCGTTGACGCTGCAGGACCTAGGTTGATATATGATCCTATTCGACAGCTGATAAACTCGTTCTGAGAAGGCCTGTTTAAATGCCACCAACGGCACACCGCTTCTTCAAACGATGTTTTGAAGTAGAGCAACATGCCTCGATCCTGGATTTCCATCGTTGCGACTAATCTACTTTTGCGTAATCTTGAAAGTGTCACTTTGGAACTCAATCGTGTCCCCAACAACAAGCTTCCGTCGTTTTCTGGTTTCTACTTCACCGTTGACCTGTACCAGCCCATCATCAATCATCGCCTTTGCCTGACCACCACTAGAGGCCACACCTTCAAACTTAAGTACCTTATACAGTTCAACGAACGCCTGCTCGATCTCAACTTCTTTCATTATTCAGTTTCTCTGTCGGTACATTAATCATAAGTGCGTATTTCAATTAGGTGCTTGCTTGGATCATTAAAATAGAGAGTTGGTGCTTCACCTCTCGCCCCCGCTTCGTTTCCGGGCCCTTCATTTGAGCCAACGGATTCAAAGGTAGGGCCATATTCAATGCCTGCAGTTTTAACGCGCGCAAAAATAGAATCGAACTCATCGCGACTTACCGCAAAAGCATAATGCTCAAACCCTGGAGTTCCCCAGGGCGCCAGCTGAAGCTGAAAGGATTCGCCGGTGCGGATGACCGTGAATGGTCCATCTACCCCTGCATAAGTAAACCCCATAACCTCGGTGTAAAAAGTAACGCTCTCGCTGAGGTCATTTACCTTTAAAATAACATGATCGAGCTGCGCCATCTCACTACCTCAACTGTCGGGAAAACCCTTATCGGATTGCGGCTTGATTTTTTCATCAACAAACTTTTCATCAACAAACTTTTCATCAACAAACAAGGACCGCGCCCGAAACAACAGTACCGTAGGCACAAGGAAGACTAGACCAGAAATCACAGCGGCTATAGGACCACCACCCCGGCTACCCTCGTTCTCCGGTCCTCCAATGATATTGAATACAGCCATCGCAATAACAATCTGAACACAATAGACACCACCCCAGGGCCACATCCAGGGCTTCATTTTCCAAATGCCATAACTACCAGCACCATAGATTGCCCAATGAATCGGTTCTGTTAGCTTTGCTGCCCAGCCGTTGAGGGTAAAACCAAACCAAACTTCTTCCCATCGCTCAAACGGCTTAGTGAAAATATCAAATGGCATATAGATGAAGGTCATATACAGACAGAAAAACCAGATTAGATTTAGCCACCAGGGCCTGGCTGCCCACTGCGCGCTTGCATTGGACCTAAAATCACTCATTCGGCAGCACCATGACAAACAACTTCAATATTGCGGCCATCTGGATCAAATACAAATGCTCCGTAGTAGTTCGGATGGTAATGAGCGCGAACTCCAGGCTCGCCATTGTCACGGCCACCCGCTGCCAGTGCAGCTTGATAGAAGGCGTCAACGCCCTCTCGAGTCTGAAGACAAGGCAACATGCCGTTTGCCCTGAGTAGCAGTTTCTGAGGAGATCCAAAAGTGACATGGTCGATCATGTGGGGTACCCAGCAAAATTAATTCAGCTTACTTCCGTGTACATGCTTGATCGGTATCGCGTTTATGTCAATGCATTTGAGGCAGCGTACATTAATCGTCCAAAAGTCGGGTGCCGTGCGCGGTCGCCGGAACGGCAAAGTTCAGCAATGGGCACAAAAGTAATCTCGTCCAGAGAAGATATCAGCTCAAAATCAGATTCTTCCACTCTGAAATTGAGCGCGCCTCGCTTTCTGCAGAGACTACAGTCGCAAACCCGAACGTGATCTAGGTCAGCCTGCACCGAAAATTTGACGACCCCACAATGGCAACAGCCCTGATATTTTTTCTTCATCCTTACCTCAGTAGACGGTTCGATAGAAGGTTCAATAAATCACCCAACAAGGTTGTTAACAACCCCACCTCATTTTGAAGGCAAGTTCAGTCGTTTCAAAAACTTGAAACCCGAGAGACTTATTGAGCTTCCTGGCGGGATTTACCTTCAGCACTTTGAGGACCATAGACGCGCCGCGCTGCTTCACCTCTTTTGGGATATGACTTACCACAGCATTGCCAAAACCTTGATTTTGAAACTCAGGCAGAACTTGAATCTGCCCACCCATGGTGATTTGTCGTAAATTGACCAACCACTCTATATCGCTTTCTCCAGCGTTTCGATAATTTATCTCAGCCGTGGGAACAATCGTCATATTATGGAACGTAACCCCTCTGAATTGTCGTTTTCCAACTTCTTCTAGTGAGCTAGCCAATAGAGGAACATCCATTGACTACCGCTCACAATTGCCAAAGACCAAATTGGACTCCGCCGTGGACATAGATTGCAAAGGTTCCGCGAGCAGGAATCAAGCGTGGCGGATGTGCTAGCTCACCGCTAACTTCACGCACCGATTTGATCGCAATATCAATATCATCAACCAACCAATAAGGACGGGCCATCGGCATAGTCTTTCTACATCGTCAGTCACTATTTCCAAATGGTGAACCGCGCAACACCATAATCAGGTCGTTGGCGTTTAAGTGGATGAGGATAGTCTTTAGGTGCTGGAATATGCTGCATAAGGATAGAAAATAGCTTGCTGGGACACCTCAGGGCGCCTTGTTAGCTGCCTCCTAGAAGCGTAAGGAATATTCGTCATAGTACTCCTGGAAACTAGGCCATACCAGATACGTCCCTGATTGGAATCCAGGAGTGCTTTGCAGCCAGCATCCCATCCACGCCAATAATATTCTGTTAAAATACCTTCTAGATAGCGTTCAAAGACAACTCACAGACATTGAACTTTCCGTAAATCCATTCGGCATACTGCCTAGCTTCTGAGCCTTGTAGGTTTTCTCCTAACCCATCTGCGCGATGAACTACGTCAGCAAATGCTGAGTCTTGTAACCAATCGTCACTTGAGTGAACAAACTCGAGTAAACCTTGTTGAGTTTCACCGACCACCGCAGACGTGTTCTGATCCAACTCATAGATAACCGCAACTATGCCGACAAGGACTCCAATGTTAGCGATGATCGCGACAATAGCACTAATAAGTTCAGTTCCCATGGACATCTAACACCGCAATAACGGACGCAGCTTTGCTGCGTCCAGTGCCGAAGGCAAAAAGTTGATTGCCAAGTTATGTTCCCGAGTGACCATCAACATATGAGTCAAGTAATTCACGAATCATTTTTTGATAAGCAGTATCGTGCTCATTTGCTTTTGCTTTGAAGAAATCGATACTCGATTTACTCAAAGTGATTGTGACTTTCACGGTGTCTTCTTTAAATGCGAGTTCGTCGGGAGACGGAAGAAAGTCGTCTACCAATTCAGCCTCTTTGATTGGGCCAGCACTGTATTTTCTTTTAGCCTTCATAGATCCGTTTCCCTTTTCGCCAGTAGCCAGCTCCAAAAATTCTGATCACTTCATTTCTGTAAGTACGCCGGACGGTGACAATGCCATCTTCGAGGTCACCGAAGCAGAAGTACCTAGTTTCTCGAGTTGCACTGTGGGTCGTGTCTATGGCGAGGATTCGATTTGGATCAGCAAAGGCATATTGAGCCTTGTCGAAAGAGATTTCGTGTTTCTTACGATTCTCTTCATCCTTTTCCGCATCCCATAGGAAACTCGCCATATGCCTAGCTTAGTAGTAAAAGGCAAAGTAGCCATACACCCATATGGCTCGATATTTACTTACTGAGGACACATAACACCTTGCTAAGGGACGGGGTGTACTTGAGCATCATGTTGGACGAAGCCGCTCCGCGGCAGCATTGCTAACGCTTTCGATAAATGCCCTGATCAATTATCACTCAACGATATCAAACTTCACTTTACCAACCTGATCACAACGCTCTCCTGGATCACCGTTAAAATCGACAGGAATGGCCTGCAGTTCTTTTACAAACATGTCCTCGGTAAAGAGTGGCGTTGGGTGGATATCGTCAAACCACCTCAAGTGAAGACTGCACTAAATTACCGCATGTGCATATCATTGTACGGGCTGTGTCGGTTAACCATCAGCGACGCGACTGTACAGAGCTACGGGGTGATTATCTGTTCAATGCTTTCGCCCTGGCGAAGGTATTTTGAGCCAGGTTCATCGAAGGCATGATAGAGCTAGGGTACTGCGTACCCACAAAAAACCCAGCTAAAGCGGGTCGTTAACTGCCGTCTTGTCGGTAAAGGATTGCCGGCATTGAAGTATCTATCCCGCTATCTGTATCGAGGTGTCATTAACGAGAGGCACATCCTGGCGGGTATACAGCGTGCACTCGGGATCATCGTCGCTCGCCTGCCCGACCATCAGGGTAGCGCAATGCTGAACCACTGACCTCGGCACACCAACTCGGAGGGCGCAAACAACATGAACATGATCGGTTCAAAAAATTTCATTCCCCAGAAAACGCGAAAGCCCCAAAACCTCAATAAAGATATTAGCTATAAATAAGAAACGAGATTGGCCGCCGGACTCATCCAACAACTGGATGATCCGGCCGGGAGCGGATGGCGGCGATGCGCCACATATCCTTATTTGTTATGTAGCGGCTGGCACATTGAGTGATCATTGCGCGTAGCTGGAATGACGGCTATTGGCCAAATGTGGTGGTTCGCTCTTAAAAATTGAAAGTAAAGATAACGGTCGCCTGACTGTCTCTAAAGCCATTGACCACACAAAGTATTATCAGGCAACTTAAGCTTAAATTTGAATGAACATCACCCATTACAGTATGAGACCATTCTTTCAAAAATAGGGCTTAAAGCAGCTATCCTCGCACCTGCCTCCATTCTGAAACGGCATACAGCTGGTTTTTTACCCCAGCAATAGGGAGACATGTTGGTTAGTGAGTCAGAAAGAAAGAGCTAGAAATGACCGCCGGTCAGTTATATAATTGACCATCAGTCAGTTATTGCTCGGAGACGGTTAACCAACCCTGGCAGAGCAACCAAACAAAAAGCAGTGTGGAGACACTCATGAGTTCAGTCGTTGTGATTAATCAAAGAGCGAGAAGCGCAGAACAAAAGACGCTAAGGCGGCACGCAGTAATAGCGGCCGCCGAAACGTACTTCCTTGAGGTTGGCTACGAGGCATTTTCCGTGGCCCAACTCGCCAAGAAAGCCGGAGTCGCCAAGGGCACACTCTACCTTTACTTCAAAACTCGGGAAGAGCTTTTCCTGACCCTTTATGAGCAAAGCCTGATTCGATGGAGCCAGGTTTTCATCGGCTACTTATCAGATTCCATGACGAGTAAAGCGTATGCCCAAACGCTATATAACACCGCCTTGGCGGATGGCACCTTCTTGCCTTTACTCATCAGGCTTGAACATATCATCGAACACAATGTTGCGATCCCCAGGCTAATCAAGTCGAAACAAGTATTCATACGCCAGGTGGAGGCTGTAGCGGAACCCAC
>JBLHQQ010000215.1:0-5455 GCA_047625245.1 Candidatus Azotimanducaceae bacterium | reverse complement strand
GATCTATCAAGCAATACCACCGGTCCTTCACGCAATTGATCTTAAGTTCTATTTCTTTTGCGATGGTCGTTTTTAACAAAGGCCTCATCGCAAGTATATGTTCACAAAGCCGGATCGATTTGGGTGACAAGCTTTGCTTCTTTGAAAACGAGAGCAGTTGTTGAATCAAATTTGTACCGGTGACCGAAGCTCGCTCAATTGCCGCCAAAGATTCTACAACCTGATCGGTATTGCCAGGATCTATTCCAGCTAGTTCCGCATGCCCCATGATGACTGACAGAAGGTTATTAAAGTCGTGGGAAATCCCGCCAGTGAGATGCCCGATGGCATCAAGACGCTGAGACTGTCTTAACATCCCTTCTGTTTTTTCTCGCTCTGTGATGTCTATCGCTGAGAAATACAAATGTTTGCCAACAGGCAAAGTGAGATAGGTTGCGTCAAGTAGCACGGTACAAGTCCCACCAGATTTTTTCGTCAACTCCGCTCGAAAGCTACTCAAACCATTATTTTTTTCGAGTTCGCTTATGATTTTACTTCTGTGGCTAGCGTTTCCCCATATGTTTAGATCTCCTGCAGTTTTCCCGATAGCCTCCTCTCTGGACCATCCAAGCGCTCGCACCCAGCCGTCATTGACTGTGATGAATTCACCAGTTTCGACCACTGTGACCGAATTTATATTACTACTTGCATTAAAAGCAGCTTCAAACGATGCGTCACCAAGACGCCTAGCATAAGAGGTTTCTTCAAACTCGGTGACGTCTCGGGAGTTGAGCATAACGCCAGAAATTTCTTGATCAAGTAAGCGAGCCATGACTTCCATAAATCGCCAGGAACCATTTTTGTGTTGAAAACGCACAATGAACGGCGGCATTCCTTTTCCTTCTAGAATCTGTGGCAGTATCTCGAATGCCATTTCCCGATCTTCAGGATGAACCTTGTCAAAAATAAGGGTGCCGACCAATTCCTCGGGCTCGTAGCCAAAAAGCACTTTGATCGAAGGACTTAAAAATTCAATGACGCCCGTTGAATCAACCAGCGTCACCACATCCCAGGTATTTTCAATCAGTGCCTGATAGAGCCGCTGTATTTTTTTACCATCAATCGCCATGAAGCTACTTAACCTCTACTTTGACCGAAAAGCTAGTACAAAGAGAAAGATCATGAGAGCTCTGGAATATCCAATATTCCAGCACTCTGCAACAATGCCTGATATCGCTTATCCTCCCTTAGCTCAGAAAGAAGCGGCCATGTAAGTAAGAAGTACATAGTTGGAAAGGAATCTTCTTCAATAATTTTTTCCATCCAGTAAAACAAGCGCGCCCGATCTGCAGCATCAATGCCATAGTAGGCCCAAAAAAGTGCCTGGGGATCTATGTGCTCTTGCTCTGCACGCGCTTCTAATTCTTCTGCCGCTCTAATTGCCGCATCAGGGTCTCCCTGGACACCTTGAATCCCGGCAATCAGTCCCTTTTCAAAATCGATACGACCAGGCTTTCGGGACAAGCATGGCCCAAGAGTCTCGATTGCCTTTGCTTTATCGGAATAAAGAAAACCGATACCGGCAAGGGTTGCTCTGACACCATCTGACAAAAAGCCATTACCAGCTATTTCCAACGACTTCTCATAGTTGAAGATTGCAGCATCATAATCTCCCTTAGATAACAAAGCAGAGGCATAGTAGTACCAGAGGCTAAAATTTTCAGGGTCCAAATTGATGCAATGTTCAAATTCTTTCAAAGCGGGCTCTAAGTGCCCGACCGTATAAAGAAGCGTTGCATAATCGACATGAGGAGATTGGCGATTCAAGGACCGGGCTTTTTTGTAGAGTGACAACGCCTCCCCATACAGATGGTCACCGCGCGCCAACTCAGCGAGCTTCAGAATAACTTCCGGATTGTCCGGATCAATCTTTAAGGCATGGTTAAGAGCGTTACGCGCGAGTGCATGAGCTTCTTCTCGACGCATTCGGTAGCCAACGCGATTAAGATATACACCGGCTAACAATATCCAGGCAGGTAAAAAATTCGCATCAAGTTCTGTTGCACGCTCTGCATGTAGCTTAACCTTCTCAAGAGCTTCGGCACCGCCCTGGTGCATGTTTCGATCATAATGCACAGCAATCAAATATTCACGATACGCTTCAGAACTTAATGTTCTGTTTTTGGCTTGCTCAGCTAAGGCAGATTCCCAGAGTGTGCTTTTTAATGCGCTTGCGACTCGTTCAGAGATTTGATCTTGAATTTCGAATATGTCATCTAACGTAGAATTGAAGGTTTTGGACCAAAGCGCGTAACCATCTGATACTTGAGTTAACTGAACGGATACTCGAAAACGGTCACCTGACTTTCTTAAACTGCCTTCGAGAAGGTAACTTACATTTAGCTCATTGCCGATAATTTTCGAATCACCCTCGGCTAGATCACGAAAGCTAAAAGAAGAAGATCTTGAGGCCACCTGTAAGTCCGGGATACGCGAAAGCGTCGTGAGGATTTCGTCAGCAAGCCCTTCGGCAAAAAATCCATCGTCGGGGTCTTGTGACAAACTTCGAAAGGCCAATACCGCTATAGACTCCGGTGCCGATTCCGATCGAACAGTGTTTTTGCCACCTTGATCAGATTCAGGATAATACCTGAGCCAGGTAATTGTCACGCCGAGTATCGTCAAGGCACCGAGTAAAGAGACCACAATGACTAGCGACCTTTCGAGATCTGGATTCCACGCCTGTAAGGTACTTGCGAAGGTTAAACATAATGACGCAACCAGCAAGGTTCCCCCCAACATTGTAAATTGCTGGCGTCCCCGCTCCCCATGAAACCAGGATACAGTCGCCATTACCGTAAAACCAGATATGCCTAAAGTCGTAAAAACTCTAACGATTCTCGAGTCCCACTGGTAGGTCGAGACTAGGAAATCAAGAAACTCGAGGAAAAACCAAACAACCACCGCATAGCTAACCATCCACTGGGCAAACGAACGTTTAGAGAGCGCGGAGAATATTGAATTCTGCTTTTCCTCAGACAAACTGTTTAGTACCTTTGTTGAAAGGTGGCAATGATTAGATACTACTCGTCTGTAGGGTGTCTACTCACAAGTACAGGTGACCGAAATTGAGCAACTGTTCTGGGCTTGACGCCCGTTTACGCAAAAGCCATCATTTTTGCCTGCATCAGCCGATTATTCGGCTTAAGAAGTGTCTGAGCTTGTGGGTCGCAATTTCCTTAGCCGTCTAAATAGACTTAGTAGCAGTGTGCGTAGGATCAAATGAACAAATGCTGACAGTAAGCCAAGTACACCACCCACAATAGAGGGGATTATTGCGCCTAAGGTAAAAGTCATGCCTAGAACAAACCCAAATAGATACTCTGCGCGATAAACAGGCACTCTTTCTAATAGTTTTCTAAAGCTCATCGGCGCAAGACAACCGTTAGCTGATCTCGTAAACATCCATGTTAGCCTGATATCCTTGCTGCAATGTTGCTCGTCCCTGGACGATGAGCAAGTCAACTAAGGGAATACTAATGGAATTCATTAACCTGACTGACGCCAAGACCTTCATCACAGGCGCGCTGGACTTTGACACCACAGATGAAGGGTTTACCCCACGGCGTCTTCCAGCTTTTACAAGGTTGAGTACACCTGACGAAATGCAGAGGGTAATCAGGACGCCTTCCGGCGTTCGAATCGAGTTTCGTAGTAATACCACCAAAATTTTACTCGACGCCCATCTAACGTTGATCAAGGCCGGGCGGAACCTGCCGAAAGCCAGCATTGACCTATTGATAGATGGTGAATATGTGTCAACCGCCTCACATGATCGCGGCGATGTCCTGCAGATGGTTTCGCTAAATGAAATGACGCGAGAACCCGGGCCTGCGGTTTGTTTTAAGTTTTCGGGATTGCCCGAAGGTAATAAACATATTGCCCTGTGGTTGCCTGTCAATGCGGAAACCGAAGTTCGAGCGCTGCAGATCGACGACCATAGTTTTGCTCAACCTGTCATCGAAGACAAGCCAGTCTGGATTCATCATGGTAGCTCAATCAGTCATTGTACAGAGGCCCATTCCCCCACCCAAACCTGGCCTGCGGTTGCGGCCCAACGTGGTGGCGCCGCACTGATCAGCCTCGGCTTTGGAGGTCAGTGTCACCTCGATCAATTTGTCGCACAGTCTATTCGCGATATACCAGCAGATTACATCAGTCTGAAAATTGGCATCAACATCGTTAACCAAAACTCGTTGGGAAGACGCACCTTCGCCTCAAGTTTACACGGCTTCCTGGATACAATACGAAGCGGACACCCGCATACACCGATCCTATTGATATCACCCATCTACTGCCCCTTCAGCGAAGATGCACCAGGACCAACAACAGCCTCTATTCAATTGGTTAATGGCAACAAACGACTTGTGTTCGGCGCGATACCCGGCCACGTTGAAGTCAGGCAAAACTCTTTAACCCTCAAACAAATGCGCACGGTAATTTCTGAGCTGGTGACCAGCCGAAAGCAAGCCGGAGACACCGCTCTGGATTACATTGATGGCCTCGATCTGTTTTCCGAAGCCGACAAGGCTGACTTACCCGATAACCTGCACCCCAATGCGGCTGGCTACGTCAGAATGGGACAACGGTTTGCCGATATAGCATTTTCTGGCGGCTTGTTTAGTCAGGCGCCAACAAGGTCAAAATAGAGCGGTTTGGCAACTGAGTCTCGAAGGTACTACTCGCTCCTTGCTCGATTTGTGGGTTGCCAGGATTAATAGTTTCGATGTGTCTGCTAGGAAAGCCATGTCTCTGGTGCTCAGCTGAATAAGGAAGTCCAACCATAGATTGACGATTCTAATCTGTTACGGGCCGCATACGTTTTCTTGCAAATTTTCTTTGATTGCTGAAAGATCGTTTGCACTCAAATAGTTGGTGATGAACATTAAGCCAACGATGCCATCCTCAAATATCTCGAGGTCACTACAATCCATTTCTATGGATCTAATTTGGTTGCTATTTTCCGGTCGCCTAAAGAAAGCGTGATTTAGAGGCATTCAAGTCAAGATATGGATAGAAGTCCGTGTTCACCTTAGAATAGCCCCCCGCAGGCTCCAATTGTAGCTTCGACGCAAAAGACAGAATTTCAAGATCGTCCTTGGATTGAATGCCAAGCCGGTCCAATTCGACTCGAAGCACGGGGTTTTCCCATAAAGCTGAAGCGACCGCAATTTTGCGTACCCCCGTCACAGAAGTATATTGATCAGCGTCATCATCATTCGTCGGCGCTGTCCTGAAAGGCAAACTGATCTTCGAAACCCACACCCAGGTAATCAGCGCGATCGTTAGATTGGTCATGCTGGCAAAATGCATTGCTCCAATAAAATCAACGATCCAGCGATCATCCATTTAGTCAGATTTATAACAAAAGGCGAATTTAGCTCGGGCAATATGGCGTCGAAAAAAAAGTCGAGCA
>JBLHQQ010000214.1:0-5483 GCA_047625245.1 Candidatus Azotimanducaceae bacterium | reverse complement strand
AGTCTTCCTTTCTATCTGTCTTGTTACGGTGGCTTGGACCCATGCAGACCATAGCGCAGTCGCTGGTTCCGCCGCCGATGTCTATCACCAACACCTTTTTGTCTTGTTTCAATTGGCGCTCGAAATCGAGCCCTGCGGCGATAGGTTCATATAGAAATTCAACAGATTTGAATCCAGCTCTTTGGGCGGAGATCTCAAGAATGGCCAATGCCTGAGCATTGCTCTGTTCTGAATTCAGGCCCTGAAAGTTCACTGGTCGACCGATGACTGTATGGGTCAACTCTGTTTGGCATTGCGCCTCTGCGCGCTGTTTGACGTGCATCATCATAGCAGTGACAAGGTCTTCGAAAAAACGAATGTATTCGGCCCTAACGCCGCTCGTGCCTAAAAATGACTTGGGTGATTTGACGAAATAGCCTTCTCCAGGTAACGCGAAATATTCATTGAAGGCTGCTTGCCCAAAAAATAGGCATTGCTCACCTTCCCCGAGATTTTCTTTAAGACGGAACTGCCGGGCCGCAGATAAGTTGGCATCTCGGCTTTCAAGATATTCACGCCGTAGTGTTTCGCCTGTCATGTTGCGAGCGATCTGCTCGCTAATTAGCTCGCGGCCCAACGCATACAAGGTTGAGGGAAGAAAATTCTGCTCGTTTTCGAGTCGCAACAACTGCGCTTTTTCGGTCGTAGAATCCATCACGCCAATCGCGCAATTTGAAGTGCCGTAGTCAAATCCAGAAATCATGGAGGGCCTTAAAGAGGGTGGCAAAAACTGGCGCCGAAAAAGAATAGTCAAATTAATCTGAATTTTTTCACAGGTTGCCAGAGTTTGCGAGAGTAAACTCTGCGCCTTTATCAACGGCTAGGTTTTTTCACTTAAGACTTTCGAGAGTGGACACGATGAAACCGATCCGCTATCGGCTGTTAGGCGGCTATCTATCCAATAATAATGTTGGTTGAGAATGATGTATTGAACTGTCTACAGGAGGCGACTCAAGCTGCAGTCCTATCGTATCAGCATCATCCGAGGCAGCGTGTAAAGGCAGTGCTGTTTTTATCGCTGTTGCCCTCTCATTCGCCAACTCAAGCAACTGGGTATCAGAAATTTCGACTCCTGCAAGCAGTCTGTCGCGAAGGTCCGCAAGATAAGCCAGTTCATCGAGTCGCAATCGTCCCGCGGGATTATCGGCAGTTGGTACTTGATGCGAGCCTTCAATTTATGCCAGGGACAAGTCCGGCTGCCGCTCGTTCAAAAGTGTTTTCAGGACTTCAAGCACTTCTTCATCAAGCATGTCCACGCCTGGCTCAAATTCACCCTTCAGTCTGGTGATGACGTCAGCTCGCAACGCCGCGAATTTCAGCGCCGGAAACCACCAGAGATAGTTCTGGTCGCTTGCCCAGCACTTGCACCAGGTTGAGTATCTTTTCCATCTCTGGCGGCGTTAGGTCCGCACGACCCGGCTCGAACTCCGGATCGTTGATATCACCGGTCACCGGCAGATCTATATCGATCACACCATTTGAATCCTTGAGCAATGACACTGCCAGGGCCAACGGCAGGCTGCTGGCATCCGGGTGATCTACCTTGTCGCCCAGGACCAGGTCAGTCAGCGTGACATCATGTTCACCCTGCAATTGACCATCGTCGATCTTGTATTTGAGATTGAGTTCAAGTTTGCCCGAGTCAATCTTCCGACCCGCAAAACTTGCCGTGTAGGGAGAATAATCCGACATCGACAGATTACGAAAGGTCAGTTCGATATTGGTGTGGTTCACTGGATAAAAAGTGTTTAGCTTACCGCTGATTCGACTCAAGCCGGTCGAGCGATAGCTTTTGCCACTACAGTATGGTTTCTCTGGCAAGCTTGTCTTGAAGCGTGAGGTCAGTTATTTCTATCCCGCCACTGATGTTAAGTGATTGCTGAGAACCGACCGTGTCTGATAAAGAGCCAGCCAGGGTACCCGTCAGAAGTTCGGCCATGACTTGTTGCTTGAATGGGTTATTTTCATGGGTAGGGTGGCGATGGGATTAATAGAACGATCTTCAAGCTCTCAGGTTCGTGACGTGCAGCTATGGCTACCTTTGCTCCCTCTTTCGCCATCAAAACAGCTGCCGCTGCTCCGAGACCGGAGCTGTCACTCGTGATTAGAATTGATTTGTCTTTGAGTCTTGGCAGTAGCATTTCCTCCTAACTTTATAAGACAGGGGGAACATGCAGGTTCGGAGTCAAACCCAATTTACTGGAGGAACTAACCAGTATCTGGCTTTGGACTCAGTCAAATCGCGTGTTATTTTTGCGGGTGAATCAGTGGCTGAAGTCCGCTTTTTGGTGGGGAGCGGACTAATTACTTGGCATTTCACTTTACGCGATTGAATCCACAACCCAAAGCGAACAGAAGAGGTAAGCAGCTAACTGAGAATCTATGTCGCATCTTTCCGAGAACACAAGAGCGCTGGGGCTTTATCAACGCTGACCAAGCAACCAGTGAACTGGCGGCCACCATCGACTAGCTTCACCACCGATGTTTTGAGCGCACTACAGCCAACAAAGTAAGACGCTGTTCAACCCACAATCTTGATAGGATCAGCATCGACCTTGTCCAACCGCTCCAGATACAACGCCAAGTTTTTATGCAGATGCCCAATCGCTGATTCGAACCGACCGAATCGGTAGTGAGTGTTGGCACCGGAACCAATAGCAGCCTGTATATCGCTAACAACCTTCGCATCTTCTTTGTCACCTGTATCCGACAGAAAGGCTACATCCTTCTTGGCCCGAGCTAACATCTCAGCTGATGGTTCACCGCCATCAGCTGTTGGTAGGGTAAGCCGATAATTGAAGTACCGCGTACGAGTCGGCGATTCAGGTTCCGCTAAGCTCACACCATAATGCTGTGCAAGCCGGGTCACCGAGGCAAATGGGAATATACGGTTGACCAGTGTGACCATGCGGTCAAGGGACAAATTTTCCCGTGGTGCATCACGCAGTTTCTCGATGCGTCTGAACGGGAAACAAACTCGGGAGTTCGGCCCCTGTATCTCCACAACGTTTAGATTGTCATATCCATAGGGAAAGAAAGACTCCGGATGCGTTGGTTTGATGTGATACCCCTCAAGCGTCCCCTCAGCCGTTAACTTCCAATTGATGTCGTCGACTTTTTCTTCTGACTCAAATATAACCTGATCGTCGGTCAGCAGATCTGGCAGGGATTCCAATGCACCAAGGCCTACGGGTTTATCCTGGGTGACAAAGACCAGACCAGCTTGGATATCAACGGCGTGTACCGGCACCAACCCGTTGCTGTCTTTATCCAGATCTGGAAAGCCATGCTCATGCGGTACATATTCAAGCCGACCATCTAAGCGGTAAGCCCAACCGTGATAGTTACAGCGAAATATTTTGGTACATCCCGTGCCATCCGCCAATTGCATACCGCGATGACGGCAAGCGTTACGAAATGCACGGATGGCGCCGTCTAGGTCACGAACAACAACAATGGGCACACCAGCCGAGTTACGCGCCACGTAAGACCCTGGCTCCGGCAATGCGGCAACGGGGCAAAACGGAATCGGTAGCCGTCGCATCAACTGGCGTTCAGCATCAAAGCGCTCTTGAGAAGCATAGTTCTCAACGGGTTCATACCATTCTTCAGCACCCAGATCGGTTGTGCTGTTATCGATATGATTCAGAATGTGATCAAGGAGTTCTGCGTCGTTGCGCATGTCGAGGTACCCTGTAGTTCATTCAGTCGTAGTTAACCGACTAGAGATATGGTGAATTGGGAAATATCGCTCCAGGTTGCAGCATAGATATCCGGTATAACCTTTGGCGATATACAATCACCAAGTAACAATAAATTTCATCGTAAGACGGCCTTTATAGGTGGGAAAGCCTAATCAATAATCAGGGTTTGAGTAAAGTCTTTCTCCTTAACCTGGCTCTTTAGTCTTTTTGGGAACCCACATCCCGGGCGTAGCGCCGCACTGTTTCTTTGTATTCTTCTTCTGTAAAGGCCCATTGTTGTAGATCAGCATCTGCCCAACCCATCGCCATCCCCTGTGCTGAGCGACCCAAAGCTGAGGTCATAGAGCGAGTCATGGCCAGTGCTGCCGGCGGAACGGCAAGTAGTTCATCCACCAACGCCGTGGTTACGGCTGCAAGTTGATCTTTAGATGCCAAACGTTGTGCCCAACCACTTTGTTTGAGTTCATTGGCGTAAACCTTACGTGTTGTCATCACCCAGTCTCGTGCAGTCGGCAATCCAACTTCACGAGCAAGTAAAGGTGTGCCATTCCACACGTTGGGAATGCCCAGGGCCAGTTCTGGAATGCGCAGCACCGCATCATCACTAATGACGCGAAAGTCGCAGGCAGTTGCCAGCAGTGCACCGCCGCCGATAATATGGCCCTGCATAGAGGCGATGGTAACCTGGGGAATGCGTTCCATTTGCTCGAGTACACGCTGCCATGTGGCCGTGCGGTTTCTGCGCGTTGACCAGTCTCCTACGACCTTTGGGTAAGACGTGGTTTTCAAGTCAGCACCTGAACAGAAAGATTTGCCTTGTCCTGAGAGAATCAACAAGCGAATATCTGGCCGCTCCATCAGTTCGTCCAGTGTCACTGCAATCCCTTGTCGAATATTATCGTTCAGCGCATTCAACTGTTGCGGACGATCGAGAATGAGATGGACGACTGCCCCCTCGTAAATAACCTTAATACCTTCAAATTGAGACACGTTTACTCCCTAACTGTTTTAAAATAACGAAATGTTGATCACGCCAAACGGGCAAGATGTGCCTCGACAAATTCCATTCGGTCTTTACCCCAGTAGAGTTCATCTTCGATGCAAATAGAAGGTACGCCAAACACACCTCGTTGTTGAGCCTGGTTGGTAGAGTCGATCAACTGTGTACGAACCGCTTCACTCTCCGCTGCAGTTTCAAATTCATCTCCGTTTACGCCTAGAACAGTTGCGATTTTTCGTAGTGTCACATAGTCACCGATACTGCCGTCACCCTGTTCCCAGTAGGCTTCAAATAATTTCTCGATAAATTCACTTTCTTTGTTCCAAGCACGCATGGCAATGGCGCCGCGAAGAGCACGGCTGGTTTTGATTGGGAAGGCTTTTGGGACTTGAAATGGCAAATTGTATTTTTTAGCCCAGCGCATCAAGTCATCTTTGCGGTTTCTCAGTTTCTCCTTGGGCTCATCCATCAACACATAGTTATTGGCCTGAAAAACATGGCCAACATTAAAGGCATGCCAACGGATTTCCGCGTCATATTTGAGGGCGATCGGCTTTAATAACTTGATTGCGAAGTAGCTGTTTGTTGAGCCTAAGTCCCAATAAAAATCAATGGTGCTTGTCAAAAATCCTGTCATGAGTGCGAATTCGATTGGTTATGATCGCCTTAATGTAACACCAACAGATTAAGATTGGGGTCAGTTTAAGATTGTAAGATTGGTAAGATTGGTAAGATTGGGG
>JBLHQQ010000213.1:0-5486 GCA_047625245.1 Candidatus Azotimanducaceae bacterium | reverse complement strand
CTCCCCAACCCGCATAACCAAGTATTGCCACTAGAGCGTCTGGCATATCGCCCTCATGCAGATTATCGACCAGATCTTGAGATGTGGTTAGGGAAATGTCTGGGCTTACCGCAAAGGTTGACTCAAAGGTTAGGTCACTGCGGTGAAGGAAAAACAATTTATCCTGTTCGACCGGCCCGCCTTCTAAAAGTGGACATTGAATATGGTCGGGGAGGCCAGGAAAGATGGCGCCGATGTCTTGCTTGAGGGGCCGGTTGATCATCAACCCAAAAGCACCATTTTCATTATGATCAACCAGCAAAGTGATGGATTGTGCAAAATAGTCGCCCGATAGGCTGTTCAGCGCTATAAGGAACTGATTCTTGAAGCTCTGGGGCTCGTTCAAAATTAAAAGCTCCGCAGGGAGCTGTTTTCCCTAAATTGCCAGGTACGTATGATTTCCAGAACATCAGTTGATTTCCTTAAATCATCCGGGAATGGAGCAAAAGGAGCACCCAGTCTTACGATGCGAAGTGCCGCATCGTCCAAAACTTTATGTCCCGACGATTCAAGAATTGCGACCTCTTTGAGGGACCCATCGGGGCGGACGGCGACCAGCAAACGCAGACTCCCGTAGAGTTTTTGTTGGCGTGCTTCTGCTGGGTAATTCAAGTTGCCGATCCTCTCGATTTTCCGTCGCCAGGAGTTGAGATAGTAGGCGTCTGTGCTGGAAGCTGTTGAGAGGCTGGTGAGTCGTTTGATTCGCGGTCGTTTTGAATAAATCTGCCGCTGTCGATCAAGACGGGCCTCTAGGCTGGCTATTTCGAGACTTCGCTGTAGCAAAGATTTTTCACCCTGGACTGGCTCTTCAGCAGGTTTGATGTCCTCGGTGTTGTTTTCAGTGACGGCGGTCTGCGTTGATTGTCTAATGGTTGTCACCACCGGCGCCTGTTTTTGAATCTGCAGTGGTGCGGCAGCAATCTGCTGTAGCGGAGCTGTCTCTCTGATGACAGTGTCGTGATATTCCGCCTTGTTGGGCGAGGTGATGAGCGCTTTGTCCTTCAGCGTGCCACTGCCGACTTGATCGAATTGAGCCAAAAAGTCGGCCTTATCAGAGCGGTTTTTACTCCTGTGCTGGGCAAGGGTCACCTCCATTGTGTGAGATGCAGGCTTTTGTTTTACAAAGGTAAAAGTAATGCCAAGAATCACCACGGTATGAATGGCCAGTGCTAGAAAGATCGTAAAACCCAAGCGGTCCTGGGCGGTAACCTGAGGAGCGGCCAAGCCTGTTTGAACCGTTGCCATCAGCTCACAAGCTGCTCGATAAATTCCAGATAGTCACCTGCAATATCGAGGTCATAGGCCTTATCGATTTCTCGAATGCAGGTTGGGCAAGTAACATTGATCTCAGTTAGATAGTCACCAATGACGTCGATTCCGACAAAATACAGTCCACGGCGGATCAGTTCTGGCTTGATCTGGTCACAGATCCATCGGTCGTGATCGTTGAGGGGTCTCGCGACTCCGGTGCCCCCAGCTGCCAGGTTGCCTCGTGTTTCTCCTTTAGCGGGTATTCTCGCCAACCCAAAATCAACCGGTTCACCGTTAATTAGCAGGATCCTAGTATCGCCGTCTTTGATCTCGGGAATGAATTTTTGCGCCATGATCTGTCGATGGCCATGGTCCGTTAGGGTCTCGATAATCACCGAAAGATTGGGATCCCTTGGTTTCAAGCGGAAGATAGACGCGCCGCCCATGCCGTCAAGGGGTTTAAAGATCACATCCTGGTGTTCTTGATGGAAAGCTTTGAGGCGACTCGCATCTCTGCTGACTAGATGCGGCGGGCAGCACTGGGGGAACTGTAAAGCGAACAATTTTTCATTGCAGTCTCGTATACTGCCCGGCCGATTAAGTACCGGTGTTCCACCTTGCTCGGCTATTTCGAGCATATAGGTAGTGTAAATGTACTCCATATCGAAGGGTGGATCCTTCCGCATCAATATTGCGTCGAGGTCGGATAGCGGCCCGGTGAGTTCTTCGGCTACCGTGAACCACGGTTTGAGAGAGGGTGAAACTGATATTTTGCGTTGATAGGCATAGACTATGCCATCATCGAGATAGATGTCACTCTGGTACATGACTCTTAATTGCCAGCCTCGCGATTGCGCGGCTTCCATCATAGCGAGGGTGCTATCTTTTTTAGGATTGATGGTTTCGAGCACGTCCATCACAACGCCGAGGATTTTGTTCAATATACTGCCGCCAACTTTTAGGTCTCGGGCATTGTAAACCAGTTAACCATGGAATGCCTTTTGCTATCTGGTGTGTATGGATTGAGTTGAACAACTGTGTTACAAATCGGCTGTAAGGTACCGAATAGTAATGGAATTTTACTTTTCGGGTTCGCGGTAGTCGGCTTAGGACAGGATATATGGACGACAATTTTGACGGCGTCAAGGTGATGGTCATTGACGATAGTAAGACCATCAGGCGCACGGCCGAAACCCTGCTGTCGAAAGCAGGTTGTGAAGTCATTACTGCAACAGACGGGTTTGATGCCCTTGCGAAAATAGCCGACACAAAACCAGCAATCATTTTTATCGATATTATGATGCCACGTCTTGATGGCTATCAGACTTGTGCGCTGATTAAGAATAACAACGTGTTTAAGCGAACGCCTGTCATCATGCTGTCCAGCAAAGACGGTTTGTTCGACCGCGCCAAAGGGAGAATCGTAGGCTCAGATCAGTATCTGACCAAACCATTCAGCAAAGATGAACTTTTGAGCGCGATTCGCGATCACGTACGGTCAAGAGACTAGGTACGAACGATGGCGAAAGTATTAGTAGTAGATGATTCCCCAACGGAAATCTGCCAATTCAATCATATGCTGGAATTTCTCGGCCATGAGGTCATCACTGCGGATAACGGTCTTGACGGTGTTGCTCTTGCAATAAACGAGCAGCCGGATTGCATTTTGATGGATATCGTAGTGCCGGATATGAAAGGCTTTCAAGCGACGCGGCAAATCTGTCGCGGTGACAGCACAGGCCATATACCAGTGATTATCGTGAGCAGCAAAAATCAAGAGACAGATAAGGCTTGGGGCGAACGCCAGGGAGCGGTCGGTTATGTCACCAAGCCTGTTGATCAATCCGAGCTGGTCTCCGTGATGAACCAGGTCATGTCGTGAGCGAATCAACTGCCTATGCGCTTCTGTTGGCGATTGCTGAACGAAGTCAGGCCTTATCGCTGGAGCTGCCCGCAAAAGAAAATGCCCAAACTCATTGGAATGGTCTGGGTTTCAGTTTGCTAGGGCAACAATTCGTAGCACCAATGGGTGAAATTTCGGAGCTCATGCTTGTACCTATTACTACCCGGCTGCCGGGCGTGAAACATTTTGTAAATGGCATCGCCAATATTCGAGGCAGGTTGATGGCTATCGTAGACCTCGCAATATATTTTGGTGGTACTTCGAGTGCGCAGTTCCCCCAACGTCGCATTTTTGCGATCGAGAACGACGAAGCGTATTTGGGCTTTATTGTGGATGAGTCCCTTGGGATACAGCATTTTCCCCCGGAAGCTTTCGAGGAAGAAGTCGAAGTGGCAGATATATTCAAGCCATATGTGAAGGGCGGATATCAGGTCGGTGGTAACAGCTGGCCCATTCTGAGTTTATCAGCGCTTGCGGCCGACGAAAATCTTGAACAGCTAGCGCAATAGATAAGGACTAGAGTTATGGCAAAACCAGGCATTGTAGGACGAACCATACGAAAGCCAGTCATTCTGGTCATGTGCGTTCTGCTGATCGTGTTAATTGCGGCATTTGTTGCCGGCAACTTCTATCTTGCCCAACAGAAAAGTATTCAGAGCCGCGCTCAACTTGCAGCGGTAAGTGATCTAAAGGCACTATCGCAATCGATTGCCAAGAATGCCAATGCCGCTGCGGGCGGACAGCTAATTGCATTTGCGGCTTTGGCAGAGGACAAGACGAGTTTCGACGTGCAGCTCGGTTTACTTCAGCGAGGCGCTGGTGGTGTCCTGGCGGCAACCGGTGATGTAAAAAGAATGCTGTTGAATGTCGGCCAGTTGTGGTCTGTGACAGGTGCGAATGTGGATGTTGTGCTTAGTAACCGAGAATCAATCGGCTACTTAAAGGATCTCAAAGGTGATCTTTCGATCAATATGTCCGCCATTCAGCAACAAAACAATCGAGTTGTCGCAGGAATGCTTCGGTTAGGATTACCGGCTAACCAAATAGCCCTAGCTCAAAGGCAAAACTTTTTGATTGAGCGGATGTCTCGGAGTGTGGATAAAACTGCCGAATTTGGCGCTTCAAAGAATCTCCTCGAGAATCTCAATCGGGATAAACAGACCTTTGGAAAAGTTCTAAAAGGGCTAAAGACCGGTGATCGTGACTTGTTACTGACGGCCTTGGCCGATGCGGATGTTCAATCCAACCTTGCTCAAGCGGAGGGCTTATTTAGAACTGTTTCTACCCAGCTAGGGGAGATGGAGGAACGTTCTGACAATATCGTGAAGGCGCGGCAAGGGGCGTCACTGGTGTCATCCGGTTCAACTGAATATCTTGCGGCTCTGAATCGAGTGAGTTCAGTGCTTTCCAAGGGCGACAGTTTGGATGTCGCGTCTCCACTGGTAGGGCTAATCACAGCATCGGGCGCGTTCGTGATTATCTTCCTCATTAGTTTGTTGATTTACCGGGAGGCGAATCAGAATGCAAGAGAGACCGAGGTGCAGAACGAGCAGAATCAAACCGCAATTTTGCAGTTGCTCGACGAACTTGCTGACTTAGCGGACGGGGACCTGCGTGTTCAGGCCACAGTGACCGAAAGCTTTACCAGTGCAATTGCTGACTCAATTAACTTTTCCATCGACCAGTTAAGATCGTTGGTGTCCCAGATAAATGATACGTCGGGGGCTGTATCCGCCGCTGCCGATCAAACCCAAAACTCGGTAAATAAACTGTCTGAAGCAGCGAAACGACAGGCTGAGGAAATTGCTCAAGTTTCTGAAGCGGTAAATGACATGGCTGTTTCCATTGATCAGGTTTCGTACAACGCAGCTGAATCATCTTCGGTTGCAGAGCGCTCGGTTGAGATTGCCAATAATGGTGTCTCGGTTGTGCAAAATACGATTGATGGCATGGACAATATTCGAGAACAGATTCAAGAGACGGCAAAGCGAATTAAACGCCTTGGTGTGAGCTCCCAAGAAATTGGCGACATCGTGTCGCTGATTAATGATATTGCTGACCAGACCAATATCCTCTCACTTAACGCAGCGATTCAAGCGTCGATGGCCGGTGATGCTGGTAAAGGTTTTGCCGTGGTGGCGGACGAAGTTCAGCGTTTGGCTGAGCGCTCTGGTGCTGCTGCCAAACAAATTTCCGCGCTGGTCAAGACGATTCAAAGTGACACTAACGAGGCGGTTACTTCAATGGAGCAGACAACCTCGGAGGTCGTGCGTGGAACGAGGTTAGCGCAAGA
>JBLHQQ010000212.1:0-5500 GCA_047625245.1 Candidatus Azotimanducaceae bacterium | reverse complement strand
GGTGACAATAAGACAGTCATTATTCCTAACGGCGCTGTTTCTAACAATCCAATCACCAACTTTTCAAAACAAGCAACGCGTCGGGTGGATATCGTATTCGGCATTTCTTACGACGATGACCTACGTGTCGGCAAAGATGTACTCACCAAGATGATCGAAGCAGACGAACGCATTCATTCTGACCCTGCACCAATGGTTGTGATCAGTTCTCTCGGCGACAGCTGCGTGAATATCACAACGCGATCATGGGTTGATTCAGGCAACTATTGGCCGGTTTACTTCGACCTGATGGAGAAAGGAAAACTGGGCCTCGAGGACGCTGGCCTTAGCATTCCATACCCTCAGCAAGACGTTCATGTTCATCAGCAACCTGCTACTTAACACCGCAAATGGTTACCGGTAACTGCCGGTAACCATCAATTATTGAGCGCTAATCACCGGTAAAGACGGCTGGTCGCTTATCTATAATCGCGTGAACCGCTTCCATGTGATCCTTCGTTTGGTGGGACAGTGCTTGCATTGATGCGGACATATCCAACAGCGGCTCAAGACGCATATCCTGTCCTTCTTTGATTAAACGTTTGGTCATTCTCAGAGCCCCAGGCGGATTAACAGCAATCCTATTGGCGAGTTCATTGGCGGCAGCCAGTAATTCTTCTGGCGGCACAACTTTAGAAACCATCCCCCAGGCAAGTGCTGTTTGAGCATTGACGGGTTCGCCGGTAAATGCCATCTCGTTCGCCCTCGACAATCCTACTACACGAGGCAAAAACCAGGCTCCACCATCTCCCGGAATCAAACCTACCTTGACAAAGCTCTCAGCAAAAAGCGCTTTCTCCGAAGCTATTCGCATATCGCACATCATGGTTAGATCGCACCCTGCGCCAATTGCTGGTCCATTAACCGCTGCGATAATGGGTACTTCAAGGTTATTAATCGCCAGCGGAATTCGTTGGATACCATGCCGATAACCATCTCGAATTTCGGACGCAGTACCTCCGAACATACCCTTCTTGTCACGCATGTCCTTCACATTGCCACCGGAGGAGAATGCAGACCCTGCAGCCGTAAGAATGACCACTCGGACACTTTGGTCGCCGTTAATTCTGTGACAGGCCGCGACAAGTGCATCAACCATCTCGTCTTCAGAAATTGCATTTCGAGTTTCGTGACGATTCAATGTTAGTGTGACGATGTGGCCATTTTGTTCGTAGAGAATAGGATCGGACATATTGGTTCCAGAAATTTTCGATGTCGCAAACTATCACAGGATGTACCTATTGTGAAAACACAGACCATGCTTCGGTGGCTAGTCTTAACAACGCTCGGGCTAGTGAGTCACAGTCTCGCTTATGGGGCGACGGGTAATTCTGTCAGCTTATCATCCCACCTGAGCCAGTTAATCAATACCCGGCTGGGCTATATGAAAGATGTTGCCGCCTACAAGTGGATCAACAACATTGCGATCGAAGATCTAGCACGAGAACAGAAAGTCATAGAAGCGGCGCAAAACTCTGGCTTACGATCCCATCTGACAATGGTAAGCAGTCGCCAATTTTTTGCCCTGCAAATCGAAGCTGCCAAGGAAATTCAGCACTATTGGTTCAAGCAATGGCAAGAAGGACCCGAGCCAGATCGAGCCCCGGATCTCGTCAATGAGGTGAGGCCTCGATTGATTGAACTGGGTAACGATATCGTTCAGGCCCTGGCTTTGCCGCAGACATCAGAGCAACTAGCGATTGAGATCACTGGATTGTCACTAGAAGCCGCCAGCCAATTGGAAGCCGCAGCAGGATCAATGAAATTCTATCCCAACCAGTTGGATCAAATACTTTCCAGCAAAAAACTACGGGTCGGCACAACCCTGGATTACGCACCGTTCTCCTACGAGCAGGCCGGCCTACCATCGGGTATCGATCTGGACCTTGCAGCCGATCTTGCTATTTCTCTAGATGCGGAACTTGTCCTTGTCAACACAAGTTGGCCAACACTTATGGCAGATCTCACTGCCGGTAAATTTGATATTGGTATGAGTGGTATTTCCCTCAATCTTGAGCGCCAAAAATCCGCCTACTTTTCACTGCCACACCACACGGGTGGCAAAACCGCGATTATTCGCTGCGATCAAGTGAGTCGTTTTAACGAGCTTTCAAAGATCGACCAACCTGACACACGCCTCATCGTAAACCCTGGAGGTACCAATCAACGCTTCGTGCAGTCGAATGTCCGTCAAGCCGCAATTACAGTTCACCCAGATAACCGAACCATCTTTGATGAAATCATTGAGCATCGAGCCGATGTGATGATCACAGATGCAATCGAAGTGGAACTGCAGAGCGCCCTGCACTCGGAACTTTGCGGGGCAACCCCAGGGCAAACCTTTACGTTTCAACAAAAAGGATTTTTGCTACCGAGAGATCAGGATTGGAAGCAGTTCGTTGACGCCTGGTTAACCCAGCGGATTGGGGAAGGCGTCGTTAAACAGGCTTTTAGTCAACATCTGGCAAACTAATGTCTGGCAAACTAAGTACCAGTTCCCAGTGAGCGGTGGGTATTTCTTCGCCAGTTAAGAATGCCTCGATCATGACATTACAAACCTCCGGCGCTTCCTGCTGAACCCAGTGGGACACTCGAGGTAGATAACGAATTCGAAAATCAGTGACAAATTCCTCGGTGCCGTAAGTAGTCGCCTTGTCTAGTGCAACATCATCCTCACCCCATAACATTAGCGTAGGGGTATCGATCTTGGGAATCTCCTCAACAGGCGTGGCTTTTCGGAACCTGATCAACGCACGGTAGTAGTTGACCATGGCAGTCAGAGCTCCAGGCTGGTCAGCGTTGTTTCGGTAGACTTCCAGCACCTCTTTCGGAAATCGCGTTTGATCAACGGAGGAATTTAAAATTGCATCGGCCACGGGCTGAGCACTATTTTTACCGAGCATTCTTTCCGGTAGCCAAGGCAGTTGGAAAAACAACACATACCAGGATTTTTTCTTCTGAGCCCAGCTATCCTTGATGAGTCTCGTCATCGGCCCGGGATGCGGAACGTTACAGATAATGAGATGAGTCAGCGGCCTAATTTTCTCAATCGCGAATTGCCATGCGATGACAGCACCCCAGTCATGGGCCACGAGCACAACTTGCTTTTTTCCAGCCGCATCAATCAGCCCCGCAACATCAGCCATTAAATTATCTAGCTTATAATCCTCAACCTGCGCGGGTCGTGATGACTTACCATAGCCCCTCAAATTTGGTGCCCAGGCTTCATACCCGAGTGAAGCTAGCAGAGGCAACTGATAGCGCCAAGAGAATGAATGCTCCGGAAAACCGTGCAGGCAAATGGCGAGCTTATCGCCCTCTCCACATTGATCGACTTCAAAGGTGAGTCCGTTCGCCTCTACAAAAGCTGTCCGTATGGAAGCATCCCTTAGACCCGGTTCCACAATATCCACCCTATGACCTCATCGAAATTACATTTTGCGGTAGACTACCCTATTAACTGATTGGGAGCATCGAATGGACTATCCGGATTTAGAGTTCGGCATCTTTCTCGCCCCATTTCACGCGCTAAAAGAAAACCCAACAGAAGCATTGGCCCGGGATCTATCGTTGATCGATCATCTCGACAGTTTGGGTTATGACAGAGCCTGGATTGGAGAGCATCATTCTGCAGGGCTCGAAATCATCGCCAGTCCCGAAGTGTTTATCGCCGCAGCAGCAGAGCGAACCCGCCATATTAAATTTGGCACTGGGGTTTCCAGCTTGCCCTACCATCACCCATTAATTCTCGCCGATCGAATTATGCAGCTCGATCATATGACTCGAGGCCGGGTGGCTTTTGGCGTTGGTCCAGGCGCATTGCCTTCCGACGCCTTTATGATGGGCATCAAACCCGAACAACAAAGGGACAGAATGCTTGAGGCAATAGAAGTTCTTGTACCCCTACTCAAGGGAGAAACCGTCACTCGAAAGACCGAGTGGTTCGAATTGAATCAGGCAAGGCTGCAACTTCAACCCTATACCAAACCCATGATCGAAATGGCAGTAGCCTCTCAGGTATCGCCTGCCGGTGCGCGAGCTGCCGGTAGTTTTGGCTTAGGGCTGCTCTCTATCGGCGCCACCACAGCAGGTGGTTTCAATGCCCTCGCCAGTAACTGGGAAATTTACCAACGAAAGGCAAAGGAGCACCAACAAATTATTGACCGTAAGCACTGGTCCCTCGTTGGGCCGATGCATATTGCCGAGTCCAGGGAGCAGGCCTTCGAAAATGTTCGCTATGGATTGCCCGATTGGATTCGCTACTTTCAGGACGTCGCTGCTTTGCCTATCGCCCCGACTGATGGCTCGGATCCCGCACAAGCGTTGGTCGATAGTGGCATGGCCGTAATCGGCACACCCGATGATGCGATCCAACAACTAAAACGGTTGCAGGAGCAGTCCGGTGGGTTTGGATCGTTTTTGCAAATGGCCCACAACTGGGCGGACTGGCAACCCACCCTGAAAAGCTACGAGCTGTTCGCCCGACATGTTGCGCCGGTGTTTCAATCTCGCAATCAGAATAGGTCCGCAAGCTACGATTGGGCCGCCAGCCAGTACGAACATTTTGTGGGCGCGGTTGCCGGAGCTATCGGCAAGGAAATTGACAAAGACAACACCGAGAAAGACGCCCAACAACATGCAGTAAAAACAAAGAAGGCAAAGAACAAGGTAACAAAGACCAAGAAAGCTACTAAATGACACGCCTAAAAATCAGTTGGATCCTCGATTTAATGGGGCCGCACATCGATGCCGATGTAGAGTATCCAACCAATTTCGGAGAAATCGCCTGATGACGAGCGAAAAAAAGACCGGCATCTTCTACGTAAAGAACCCTTCCGGCGTTGTCATTATGGATAAGGGTATCGAAATCGCGCGATACGAATCAGTTGATGCATTCGTTAATAAGCATAAAGAAGGCTTGTACGCGATCGGCAGGCTTGAAGAGAACATGAACAAAATTTTAGAAAGCCAATACACACCTTACCCACCAGATTTCTAGAGCCTCATAAGCCTACACCAACAAATCTCCCCCACCCAGATAGTCGCCATTCCCTAAGCACTGACCTAGCGATTCAGTCGAGACAGCTAAAGAGGCAGCTCGGATCTGATAACTTGCTTATGTTTAGCTTTTTATATGGACAATAGGTGTATATGCATCTAACATTCGGTTCATGAATGAGTATCTATACCCCCAACACTGCGTTAGTAACCATCTTCACCAGACCGCACGGGCAGTGAATCGTGTTTACAGCGAAGAGTTGCGCCCGCTGGGATTAACCCGGTCCCAATTTTCAATTCTCGGCTACCTCAATAAACTAGGTAATGCTCAGTTAACCGAGTTAGCCGACCTACTGTTTATGGATAGGACCACGCTGTCCCGAAATCTGAAACCACTACAAAAACAGGGGCTAGTTTCGGTGTCACCAAATGAATTGGATCGACGAGCCAAAGAACTTAACCT
>JBLHQQ010000211.1:0-5511 GCA_047625245.1 Candidatus Azotimanducaceae bacterium | reverse complement strand
GATGTGAGTATTGAAGCCATTGCCAGTGATGTGGTTGCGCTGGTTGAGTATCTCGGTCTGGGTAGTGTAGTGCTAAACGGCTGGTCTTTGGGTGGCGCAGTCGCGGTTGCTGCAGCAACAGAGTTAGGTGAGCGCTGCAGCGGTGTGGTTCTCACCTGTGGTGCGACACCTTGCTATGTACAAAAACCTGATTACCCTTACGGTGGTACCGACGAAATTTTAGCCGAAACCTTGGCTGCTATGGCCGCCGATAGAGTGAATTTTCTGGCCGGATTATCTGCCGGTATTTGTGCTACTGAAGTTAGTCCGCAAGTTGTCGATTGGATGTGGCATATGTTCTTACAGTCCTCGCCCTTGGCTGCAAAATCATTGGGCGCTTTAGGCCCACTTGATCAGCGTGCTGAATTGGCAACTCTAAAAGTCCCTATCCTTAGTTTTGTTGGTGGCTTAGATGCGGTAGTTGATCCTGCCGTTTGCCGATCAGTAGCCGATTACGCCACCGATGTTACGGTGGTGGAGTGTGCAGCTTCTGGGCATGCCCCCTTTATTGATGAAGGTGAGCTCTACCATTCACAGCTCCACAGTTTTATCGCCGAACAACTTTAAGGAATCGTTTTATGAGCAACGTCAATTACGGCCTGTGGTATGACTTTCGCAATCCTGTTCAATGGCGTCAGCCCTTTGAGGAGTTTTACGCTGAGCGGTTTACACAAATTTCTGAAGCAGAAAAAATGGGTTTCCGTTCTTGCTGGTTAACAGAACATCACTTTTGTGAGGATGGTTATACGCCGTCTCCGCTAGTGTTGGCTGCGGCAATAGCTGCACGTACGCAGGAAATGCGTTTGGGGACTAACCTAATGTTATTACCTTTACATGATCCTGTCAGAGTGGCGGAAGATGCAGCGACTTTATCGTTGTTAAGCGGCGGTCGTTTTGATCTGGGTGTGGGTATTGGTTATCGCCAAGCTGAGTTTGACCAATTTAAACGCAAAATATCTCATCGTCCCAGTTTGATGGAAGAGGGCATCGAAATCTTACGTCGCAGTTGGAGTGGCGAGCCGGTAAATTTTAAGGGCAAGCGTTTTGAAGTGGGTGATCTGAGGGTTACGCCAACCCCTGAAACGACTCCAAAAATCTATTTGGGT
Source organism: Candidatus Azotimanducaceae bacterium (assembly GCA_047625245.1). Classification (GTDB taxonomy): domain Bacteria; phylum Pseudomonadota; class Gammaproteobacteria; order Pseudomonadales; family Azotimanducaceae; genus JAHRVQ01. The sequence continues at coordinate 4,366 of JBLHQQ010000211.1, read as the reverse complement.
GGCATGGCAGAACCTGCGATCCAGCGTGCAGCTCGCGTAGCCGATGGTTTTCTCTGTACCGGTGGTCTAGGTATCGATGTCTATAATGAAGCGTTGGAGCAGCAAGGTAAGTCGATTCATGATGGCGATATTATTTTGGGCTGCTGGGCTATTATTGCAGAGGACCCGGAGGCAGAGGCTGAGAAAGTTGCCGATCATGTTTTATATCAAACAAATGAATATGTTAAATGGGGTGCCTTTGGTCCGCCAGATCAAGCAACTCTATTTGAGAGCGGCGCGCAGGCGATTGAAAATGGCTTATACGAATTATGGGACGCTGATATGGCGGTCACTGAGCTGAAAAAACTGCTAAAGACCTATCCCAATATTCGCGACATTCACTTTTGGGCGCAATTCCCGGGTGAATCGGTAGAGTCTGGCAACAAGCGCCTACGCTATATTGCGGAGAAAGTGTTACCGCGGCTGGGTTGAAGCAATAGTTGAGTTACTCGAGGCCACTCATAGTCAGGACGGTGTTTAGGAACAAGCGGTGGGCATCGTCCTGGTTGATATCTGAGTCAAAGTAGACGGCGGAGCGCAGACCGATCATCAGACTATAAGCTATTTCCGATGCGTCCTTGCTATTGTTCATGAATATGGTCGGACAGGCGTCGAAAATGTTTGCCAGGTAACTTTTACAGCGCTCGTCGAAGTCACGTTTAGTAATTTTAAGCACTTCATCGTTAACCGCAGCGCCAAAGCACTCAAGCATAAAACCGATTTCCTTGACTGTGCTGGCCTCGCCCTTAAACCAGAAATCGGTCAATGATTGTATTTGCTCGCGAGGTTCCTGAGAGCTGAATACATCGATCTTCTCTAGAAAACTGACAGATACATTCTCAAAATACTGCTCCAGAATGGCCTCTTTACCTTTGAAGTAATAGAGCAGGTGACTCGGAGACATGTCCGCGCCCTTGGCAATATCAGCCAGCGTGGTTTTGACATAACCTTGAGCGAGTATGCAGTCGTGAAGGGATTTGAAAATTAGGCGGCGGCGTTTTTCACCGCGGCTATCGCGGCGGCCGGCTCTGGATCGTCTGGGTGTCGCTGTTGGCATGGGTTGGAACTTTATCATGTTAACTAGTGTGATGGCAGTGTCAGCATTACAGCTGTATCAGAATATCTAAACTTGAATTAAGTTCAAAACAAGCCTAGTATTCGAGGCAATGAATTGTTGGAGTCATCTTATGAGTGTCAAAGGTCTTTGCTTTGTTATTACAGGCAGCGCTGTTGGTATTGGCGCCGGTACCGCACGAATGGCTGCGAGCCGCGGTGCAAAAGTCGTGGTCTCGGATATGAATGATGAGCCAGGCGAAGCACTGGTCGCAGAACTTCGTGCTGCAGGTGGCGAAGCAATCTACCAACATTGTGATGTGACCAATGAGGCGGAGGTAGAAGCGCTGATGGCGGCGGCGGCGGCAGCCTTTGGGGGTATTGATATTCTGCACAATAATGCCGGTATTCATGAAAGTATGATTTCGGGTGACCTATCGTTAGAAACCATGAGCCGAGATACCTTTGAAAAGGTCATGGGCATCAATGTCACAGGTGCCTGGCTTTGTTCCAAGTATGCTTTGCCTTACCTGCGTAAGAGTGACAATGCCTCTATCATCAATGCCGGTTCCACTAGCTCCCTATCGGGTTATCCGCAGTGCCAGGCTTACGGTGCTAGCAAGGGAGCGATTATGCAGCTGACCAAAATGCTGGCGGTAGATCTAGCACCTGACAGCATTCGTGTTAATTGCTATTGCCCTGGATCGATTCACACTCAGATTGTCGACAAATTCCTTGCTGCCGCCCCAGATCCTAAAGCCATGCTAAATACGATGACCCAAACTCACTTGGTGCCTCGCATGGGCAAGGCTGTTGATGTTGCGGCTTTGGTCTGTTTCCTAGCGAGTCCAGAATCTGAGTTTGTTAACGGAGCCGTATGGGGTATTGATGGCGGTTCGTTGGCTTGGCGTGGAACACTTGATGTTTTGGGCATGGAGGCAGAGGTATGAGTCTTTCATTCGAGCAAAAACTGGCGATCCATGAATTACTCGCGCGCGCAGCCTATGCTTATGATGAGCGCGATATGACAATGCTTGAAAACTCGTTTTCCAAAGGCGCTAGTTTTAGTATGCGTATTGCTGCTGGTGATTTGGTCGGACCCTTTGACGGGCGCGAAGCGATCATGGGATTGATGAGGGGCTCTATGGATGATCAAACCGATGTGCGCCGTCATGTGATCAGCAATATATTCTTTGATGACAAGAACGGTGAAACAACGGTGATTTCTAATCTAACCCTAGTGGCCACCGACAAGGGTGATATCCAATTGCTGACCTCGGGCGTTTACCACGACGCGGTAGTAGAAGAGGGAGGCGTCTGGTGTATCAGTCGACGCCATATTGATTTAGATAAAGCCTACTAGGGATTTGTTGTGAATATAGGATTTATTCCCACTAAAACAGCACGGCTTGAGCCTGCGCGCGAAGCACTAATTGACGTACATTCTGGTCGACGCCTTACCTTTGGGCAATTAGAAGAGAATGTTTGCCGCTTAGCTAACGCCTTAGTTGATCAGCTAGGTATGTCCAAGGGCGAAAGAGTTGCCGTGCTGTCAAAAAATTCCATAGAATATATGGAGATTTACTATGCTTGTGCCCGTGTAGGGATGATTACTCAGCCTATCAATTGGCGTTTGGGTCACGATGAAATGGTGCGCATTCTTGAAGATGGCTCACCTTCTGTATTGATCTATTCGGCTGAATATCGCGAACAAGTCGAGCAATTGAAAACGAGCGTTGATATCTCGCACTGGCTTAGCTTTGGCGATGATAGTGATGGCACGTACCGCTCCTTACTAAAGACGTCCTCAGTTAACGAACCAGCCGCTTCCGCTGATGTGGGCGGCGATGACCCTCTGCTTATTCTTTATACCGGCGGCACTACGGGTCAATCAAAAGGTGCGCTTCATACTCACCGTTCGTTTTATATGGGCATGATCAATCAAACTGTAGCAGAACGTGTAGTGCCCTCTGATGTCTATATGTTAACCGGGCAAATGTTCCATATCCCGGTTGCTTTAGGTATGAACTATCACGCCCACGGCTGCCCTATGGTGCTTATAAATTTTGATGCGCGTTTGGCACTGGAAACGATTCACAAAGAACGGGTCTCAGCTTTTCTCGGTATTACCACTATGCTGAACTGGATGATGGCGGACGAGAATTTTGCAGAGTTCGACCTCAGTAGTTTGCGCAATATTCAATACGGTGGCGGCCCTATGCCTGGCAGTGTTGTAGCGGCGGCGCTGGACTCTTTCCCCTGCACGATTATTCAAGGCTATGGTCAAACCGAAGGCATGACCATGAGCTTTCTCTCGCAGGAAGATCACTTGCGGGCATTAAACGGCGATCATCCAGAGCGTTTGGATTCTTGTGGCCGCGAAGGTTTTGTGACAGAAATGCGTGTAGTCGATTCGCACGGCAATTTGGTGCCTCGTGATAGTAAAACGCCGGGTGAAATTATAGTGCGCTCTGAAGCGAATATGGTTGGCTATTGGCAACGCCCTGATCTAACTGCCGAAACGATTCGTGACGGTTGGATGTGGACCGGTGATATTGCTGTCTGGGATGAGGCTGGCTATGTCTTTATTGTCGATCGAGCCAAGGACATGATTATTTCCGGTGGTGAAAATATATTTTGTACACAAGTGGAGGCAGCCATTCATCAACATCCGGGTGTACTGGAGTCAGCTGTGTTCGGCATTCCTGATGACCAATGGGGAGAGGCAGTAAAGGCTGTGGTAGTGATGAAGCCTGGTCAATTGGCAACGGAGCGGGAAATTATCGACATTGCGGCTAAACATTTGGCCTCCTATCAAAAACCTAAGTCAGTCGATTTTGTGGAGAGCCTTCCTAAAGCTCCAACAGGAAAAATTCTTAAGCGCGAATTACGCACTCCCTATTGGGAAGCGGCAAGGAAAAATGTATGAGTTTACTGACCCCCGATTTGCTCGCGACCATTGGTGGTCAAAGTGAGCCTCAGCGGGAAATAGTGACCCGGCGTGATATTCGTAAGTACGCGATAGCGACAGACAATCGGCAACGCAAATATCTTGACGGCGATCTGGCTCCGCCGATGTTTCATGTGCCGTTGTTTTGGGATGTGGTTGAGTTGTCACAACTGTCTCCAGATGGGGTTTCGATTGATAGTTTACTCCCTAAGTTTCCGTTAGAAAAAGCGATGGCTGGCGGTTTGAATATTGAGTATCACAAACCAGTGCGCCCTGGCGACTGGCTTACGGCAACGCGTACTTTAACGGATATCTACGAAAAGA
>JBLHQQ010000210.1:0-5519 GCA_047625245.1 Candidatus Azotimanducaceae bacterium | reverse complement strand
CTTGCCGTCGATTGGCATAGTCTCGCCCAGCACACGTGCCCGCAGCGCAGTCAAAGTGACCTGGCGATAAAGCGGCGCGTAGACGCGGCAGACGGATCTGAATCGGGCCGTCTGATTAAGAATGACGCCAGCCTCTTCTTTGTTGGGTATGAGATCGCTATTGCCACCGGGATCTATGGATACCGTCGGGTAGACGTAGAAACAGTCGATCGCTGGTTTTTTTGCTACGCCGGAAAAAGCGCTCTGGGTCATCTCACCCTCAGCGTCAATCTCAGTAGATTCTAGATTGACGCTGCAATAGCAGGCGTGGCTAATGCCGCTGAAACCGACAGTGCAGTGATCATCAGTGCTGTACCTGCCAAACAAATAGAAAATCTCATGTGATTCCTCTATTTACTCTTAAGCGGTTAACCGAGCGAAATTTCAATTGCACTTGCCGCGCGAACAGCCTTTTGTTTGGCATCTTCGATAGACTTGCCGCGGGCTAGAGCAACACCCATTCGACGCCGACCTTCGACTTCCGGTTTGCCAAATAGTCTTATTTGAGTATCCGGCTCCTCCAGGGCTTTTTCTAGGTTTAAGTAGTTCACGACATTCGAGCTACCTTCAACCAATATTACTGCAGAAGCGCAAGGCCCTAGCTGGTGAATATCTGGAATGGGTAAACCCATGATCGCTCGAACGTGTAGCGCAAATTCAGATAGATCTTGGGAAATCATGGTCACCATGCCGGTATCATGAGGCCTCGGACTGACTTCGCTGAATATCACTTCATCACCCTTGATGAAAAGCTCAACCCCGAACAGTCCAAACCCACCGAGCGCATCCGTAACCGTCTTCGCCATCTCCTCAGATCGACGAATCGCGAGCTCAGACATCGCTTGGGGTTGCCAGGATTCACGGTAGTCACCATCTTCTTGGCGATGACCAATCGGTGCGCAGAAGCTTGTTCCATCTTTATGGCGGATGGTCAATAGCGTGATTTCATAATCAAAGTCGACAAAGCCTTCGACAATGATACGACCCGCGCCCGCTCGACCGCCAGATTGCGCATAAGCCCAGGCATCACCTATATCCTCCTCGGTACGGACGATAGTTTGGCCCTTACCGGACGAGGACATTACCGGTTTTACGACCAAGGGCAGCCCGATCTCGGCAGCAACGGCCCGGTATTCCGTTTCTGTATCTGCGAAGGCAAATGGTGACGTAGACAGTCCGAGGTCTTTCGCGGCGAGCCTTCGAATACCCTCCCTGTTCATGGTTAGCCTGGTTGCCATCGCAGTTGGTATGACGTTGTAGCCATCCTTTTCTAACGCCACCAGCGCTTCGGTATTTATCGCTTCAATTTCAGGAATGATGTAATCCGGATTTTCCTTGATCACAATCTCTTTTAGCGCATCACCATCGAGCATCGAAATAACGTAGCTTCGATGCGCCACCTGCATTGCTGGAGCATTGGCGTATCGGTCAACCGCGATCACCTCTACACCGAGCCTTTGCAACTCAATAACAACTTCTTTGCCCAGCTCGCCACTGCCCAGCAGAATGGCTCTAGTAGGGACTTCAGAAAGTGGTGTGCCTATGTTTGTCATCGTGTATTCCTTGTCGCTTGTTTGTCGCCCGGTTCTAGCTTTCTTCTAGTCTGCGTCGTGCCTGACTTCAGTCACCGAATTCGAATCAGAAAAGGTTAGATCCACCCAATAGTGTGCATGGTCAGAAATACCCCGGGGTGCATGACCGCCCTCTGCCACATCAAACCCTTTTGTAATGATCCAGTCCAGTCGCCAAAATGGTCCAATCGCCTCGAGAATCGCATCTTCAACCGCTGGCCTTGCGATAAGCGCCTGTAGCGCTTCATTGGCTAAATCCGTATTCAAGTCAGCCAACAAAATGGTCGGATGCTTACTGGCAAGAAACTTCTCTAAAACATAATCAAGTTGCATTGCATTCGACTCTCGCCGATCCAAATGTGTGACCATCACAACCACCGGCCGGCCATCAATTTCAAGCAGTGCGGTAATCAGATTTCTATGGGCGCTATCAATGTCGTCTCGAGCAGGTAGCCCTTCAATCGTCCAGGCTTGAACAGGAAATTTAGTCAGCAGCGCCGAACCAACATAGGGTTGAAACCACCTCCAAGTCGTAGGCCCAAATAGGTAACCTGTTTGCAACGCTTCGGCGAGTTGACGCGCCTGACTTCGCCAACCATAAAATAACGTCCCTGAAACCTCCTGAACACCGGCGATATCTGTTCCCTGCATCAGGCCTTCAGCTCGAGTCAGGTCCCGGACACCATCCTCACCCTTTCCTCGTTGAACATTAAAGTTATCAACGCGGAAGGTTTGCATCGATATGGCTTCCCCCGTGGCATTCTTGCCTATCGCACTGTTCCCTGTTGAATTAACGGGAAGCTTAATTTCATGGCCTTCGCGATCAAAAACCGGGATGTCGATAGAACCCAGGAGGGTAAGCCCCACGATCAAAGTAAGAGCAAAAATTGTATTTTTAAGGGTCATGGATGACGATCGAAACTTGATATTGAGCAATGCGGCATCATACCTGATTGTCGCTCTGGATATTTAGCCTGAGCTTGCTTACATTAGGCCCTCGTTGACGTTGAACAGATCGGATTGAAGGATTCAATTTGGCCCTCTAATTTAAACAAAGGCAATCCCATGACAGGTAGGCTCGAAAACAAAGTTGCGGTAATCACTGGCGGCACCAGCGGTATTGGCGAAGCAAGCGTGGAACTTTTTGTCGCTGAAGGTGCGAAGGTGGTATTTTGCGGCCGCTCGCAAGATAAGGGGCAGGCACTTGCAGATCGAGTGGGCCATGGCAGCATATTTGTAGCAGCCGATGTGATGAAGGAGGCAGACATCAAACACACGCTTGATGTTGCGGTAGAACAGTTCGGTGGTCTAGACATTCTGTTCAACAATGCTGGCGGTCCAACCCATGGCTCCATTACCGACGTCGATGAAGACAAAATTCACTTCGCCATGCAGTTGCTTTTTAGCAGCGCCGTTTTGGGCATCAAACACGCAACGCCGCTAATGGAAGCACGGGGCGGCGGTTCAATTATCAACAACTCTAGCGTAGCCGCGATTCGCGATAATCAGGGTAATCTACTCTACTCAGCCGCCAAAGCAGCTCTCACCCATTACACCAGACTATCTGGCGTACATCTTGGTCCGAAACGCATCCGGGTCAATTCAATTTCTCCTGCTGCTATCGCAACGCCCATATTTTACGGCGGCAGCGCTCGAGCCAATACACTGACGGCTGAAGAGAACGAAACCAAAATGAAAAAGCTTGCAGCTAACCTGGCTAAAGCAAATCCGCTAAAAATATCTGGTTTTGCCAAGGATATCGCTGAGGGTGCTCTGTACTTGGCCAGTGATGAAGGACGGTTCGTGAATGCACACGACCTGGTGATTGATGGCGGCAGAACTCACATGTTCTACGAACCAACTGCCAGCTAAACGAAAGAGGGGCCCTTTTGTTAAAATCAGGGGCCCCTTGTTCTCGTCATCTTTCGATTTTGAGGCTTACTTCTTTTTTGCGGCGATCTCTGCCATACGCTTGCGACGCCAGCTCCAACCTTGTTTAGCATCATCCATATTGAGTAGCTGATCCTTCTTCTCCAACAACTCTTCATAGGTCACATCTGGGCCAAACTGGATATCCTCGTTATTGAAGATTGCACAGGTTGAATATCGGCCGTTGCCTGCCTGGATCACTACATTAGTCGGCGCATCCTCTGCACACATCAACATCACAGCCGGCGTTACAAGCTTAGGGTGAGACATTGGGCTGGGGTTATCTATATCGACATCGCGACCAGGAATCATACCAATCAACCGGGTCTCAGCAGCAGGCGACACAACATTCACCCGAATATTTTTAGAGCGGCCTTCCTGGGCCAATACATTCGCCAGACCCAACATGCCCATCTTGGCAGCGCCGTAATTGGCCTGTCCAAAGTTGCCATAAATACCCGACGTCGAAGCGGTAAATACAATTCTGCCATACTGCTTTTCGTACATGACCTGCCATGCCGCGTGAGTCACATAAGCGCTACCATTTAGGTGCACGTCCATCACCAGATCCCAATCCGCGAGTTCCAATTTCTTGAAGCTCTTATCGCGCAAAATCCCGGCGTTGTTAATCAAAATATCGACAGTACCAAATTCTGCGACAGCATCATCAATAATGGACTTGGCACCTGCTTTATCAGATACCGATGCCTTATTCGCGATGGCAATGCCACCCGCCGCTTTAATTTCTTCGACAACCGCATCAGCTGCGTCACTCGCGCCAACGCCATCACCACTACCACCCAGATCATTGACCACAACCTTTGCGCCGCGCTTGGCAAATTCGAGTGAGTGGGCCTTACCAATGCCACCACCAGCACCGGTGATCACGACCACCTTATCCTTAAATTCGCTCATACATCCCCCTTCTTATCATTTGATGTTTGTGCGGGGATTGTAACCAGCCCTCTCCTATTGCGCCATCCTCTCGGGAGTCCAGAGTTCCAGCCTGCCGTGGCCAGTGAAACTATCAAACTCAGACTGGGGAACACATTCGACAAAGGCAAAACGGCTGGTTTGTTTAGGTTTGTTCTGGCGGTCTCACCGGCTTGATCTGGCACTGTTCCTATTAACGGACCAAACTCTTGCCATTGACCGGGTATGGCCGCTACCTGGATACCCACCTAGGGCCGCCTTCGGTAGGTTTAGCCAGGCTAAAGCAAAATTTCGGAATCGCGGACAAATTTCGATTGGTTTGGAAGGTCAGCACCAGACTGTATTGATTCGCCGACCAACTTTCGATAGGATGCGCTCCTTGTTATTGGGGCCATAGCTCAGCTGGGAGAGCGCAACACTGGCAGTGTTGAGGTCGACGGTTCGATCCCGTCTGGCTCCACCAATTACTTGTTTTAATTCAATATCTTGCCCACCCTGCCTTCTTGTTGAAGAGGGCGTCCCACACTCCGGGTTACCTTTGGGTTACCGTCTGAGCCAATCCATACCATTCGGAACGTTAGTTTCGAGGCTCGCAGCTTCTTCGCAATATCAAAGTTAACCCTCTACCCTACTACCTATTGAGCTACATAATCAGCCATAAACTGAATCGCCCCCAGTTCTCTAGACAACTGCGAGATCCCGGTATATTCGTCGTCTGATTCTTTCCCGGTTGCGTAGAGAGATAAAGCTTTCAGCCACTGCATTGTCATGGCAGTTAACACGACGACTCATGCTAGCGGTCAAGTTGTTAGCCTTCTAATAACTACGCCATAGCTAATGCATCCATAACAATGGCGCTAGTCATCCGCGATTGCATTGACCAGCCAACGATCTGACGCGAGTACAAGTCCAAGACAACCGCTTCTCCTGCAGACTGCATGTCGTCATAGATCTTTCGATACCCATAAACTGTAACGCTCTCTATCCAGAACTGTCTTATAAAACCTATCCAGTATTGGTCTTCTTTCGCCGGCGTGCTCAGTGGTT
>JBLHQQ010000209.1:0-5535 GCA_047625245.1 Candidatus Azotimanducaceae bacterium | reverse complement strand
CGGCGCTGAGCCTTGTCGGCTTCAACAACGTAAACAAACTGCTGGTTTTGGATGGGTACCACTGCAGATTCTGGTATAGCGAGAAATTCCGTCCGCTCTTGGATGAGTCGCACAGTCAGTAACATGCCAGGTCTGAGCAGCAGCTTGTCGTTCGTTAACTTGGCACGGACCTTTACCGTTCTGGTCGTTGGATCTATTCGAGAATCAATGGTGGATACAGCTCCGACAAAGGTCCGATCAGGGTAAGCAATACTCAGGGCTAGAACTTCTTGACCAGGTTTAACGGTCGCAAGGTAACTCTCAGGAATAGAAAAATCTAGTTTCATTGATGAGATGTCATCGAGTGTTGTCAGCGGCGTGTTGGGACTTAGAAGGGTTCCTGGGCTAACATTTCTGAAGCCTAACTTGCCACTAAAGGGCGCGCGGATCAGCCGGTCGTCCAGTCGAGCAAGAATGCCTTCAAATCTAGCCTGGGCAGTTTGCATTCGATTTCGCTCAACGTCGAGCTGGGTTTCGGCAGCAAGTTTTTGATCAATGAGATTTTGCACCCGTTTAAACTGCCGGGTGGCTTCATCGACGTTCGCTTTGGTTTCACTGAGTAACGCGGTTTCCTCGGCATTAGTTAGCTCAACCAGAATGTCACCGGCCGTCACAAACATGCCATCCTCAAAATTGACTCGCGTTACGGTCTCGGTCACCTTAGCCGTTATGGCAACCGACTCGTTAGCCATTGAGGTACCAATCGACTCAACTTGATCAACAAAATTTTGCAGTGCCACTTCGGCCACCAGGACAGTCACGGCGCCGCTTCCCCGCCTTTCATTTGATTGCGTTTGCTTCGCCACATAAGTCAGTGCGAACCAGCCAGAGATGCCTGCTGTGATGAGTAAAAAAACAATAAGCAAGGGGTGTTGACGTAGAAAACTCAAAGAGACTCCTGTATCGCTGGGAGGCATTCGACAGTACGAAATTCTATACTTGCCGGATCAAACTGTCTGCACTTTAGTTTTCGTTCTAGCTCTTCTTTCTAGCTCTTCTTTCTAGGTCGGGGATTGTGCGGCAAACCCGTATGCTGAGTGCGAAAGGTTTTGCCCGCCATCGGACTTCGAGATCTCGAAGTCAACGGCACAAGTTGATGCTTGCCGTTACCGATCAGGTCGTTTCGACCCATCTTTTTTAGCGCCGTGCGCAGCATCGGCCAGTTGTCAGGGTCGTGGTAACGCAAAAAACCCTTGTGCAGGCGACGCTGTCTTGAACCCTTCGCGATGGGGACTTCTTCGCTTTGCCGCGAGACGCGTTTCAAAGGATTTTTGCCCGAGTGATACATGGCTGTTGCAGTCGCCATGGGCGAGGGGTAAAAATTTTGCACCTGATCAGCGCGAAAACCATGCTGCTTCAACCACAGGGCAAGATTCACCATGTCGGTATCAGAGGTACCAGGGTGGCCGGCAATAAAATAGGGAATCAGATACTGCTCTTTACCGGCTTCTTTCGTGTACTTTTCAAACAGTGCTTTAAATTCATCATAGGTGCCGATACCCGGCTTCATCATTTTCGATAGCGGGCCTTCCTCTGTATGTTCGGGAGCAATTTTGAGATACCCCCCGACATGTTCTGTGACTAACTCCTTTACGTACTCGGGAGTTTTCACCGCAAGGTCGTAACGCAGACCTGAGGCAATCAGAACTTTTTTAACCCCTTCAATACCCCTGGCTTTTCGATACAGGGAGATCAAAGGCGTCTGGTCAGTATTCAAATTCTTACAAATGCTGGGATACACGCAAGAGGGACGACGGCAGCTGGTTTCAATTTCCTTACTTTTACAGTTTAATCGCCACATGTTGGCGGTCGGACCGCCAAGATCAGAAATTATCCCGGTAAAACCCGGCGTCTTTTCTTTGATATTCTCAATTTCATTCAGAATAGAGTCTTCAGAACGGCTCTGAATAATGCGGCCCTCGTGCTCGGTAATGGAGCAGAAGGTACAGCCACCAAAACAGCCACGCATAATGTTGACGCTAAATCGAATCATGTCATAAGCAGGAATTTTCTCATCACCATATTTGGGGTGAGGAATTCGTTGATAGGGAAGTTCAAATACCCAATCCAGTTCTTCCGTGGTGAGGGGGATTGGCGGCTCGTTCAACCAAACATATCGATCGCCATGGGCCTGAACTAGAGGTCGTGCATTACCAGGGTTTGTTTCTCGATGCAGAATACGAGAAGAATGGGCATAGAGATCAGGATCATTCCGAACAGCCTCATAGGAAGGCATTCGAATATAGGATTTGCTCTCTGCCTGCATCAGCCGCACCGGTGACTCTTGTCCCTCTTTCACCTCGTCGACCAGAACCGTTGCGTCAATTGCCCGGAAATCTTCAGGCAGTTCGCTCAGTGCAAAGGCCGTACCTCGAATGTCTTTAATATCATCAATCGACTCCCCAGCCCCAAGGCGATGGGTGAGCTCAACAATGGCACGCTCTGCGTTGCCGTAAAGGAGCAGATCTGCCTTGGCATCTAACAGAATGGATCGACGGACCTTTTCGCTCCAGTAATCAAAATGAGCAATTCTTCTCAAACTCGCTTCTATGCTACCAATGACCAGGGGTGCGTCCGGATAAGCCTCTCGACATCGCTGTGAATATACGATGACTGCTCGATCTGGACGCTTGCCACCAATATTACCCGGTGTATAGGCGTCATCATGACGCAGCTTTTTATCTGCGGTGTAGCGATTGATCATGGAGTCCATGTTTCCGGCGGCGACACCAAAATACAGATTGGGCTTACCTAGAGCCTGAAAAGGCTCTTTCGATTGCCAATCGGGCTGGGCGATAATGCCCACTCGGAAACCCTGGGCTTCCAAAACTCGGCCGATCACCGCCATACCAAAACTGACGTGGTCGACATAGGCGTCGCCAGTGACAATAATCACATCGCAACTGTCCCATCCCAACGCATCCATTTCTTCTCTTGTGGTCGGCAGGAATGGCGCGACGCCAAAGCATTCCGCCCAATAAGGGCGATAGCTATTAATAACTTTAGGTTGGTCGACGTCAGGCATAGTCGAAAAATGAGGCTTGAAATGTGGGTCAGTATGATACGCGCTAAAACCAGAAAGGAAACCGCCTATTTAGCCCTTTTCAACAATCAATTCTTTCGCTGGTATCGATTAGTGATTCTGAGTCGATTTGAGAAAGGTTTTCGGTTATCCTTGCCGACCTTAAAACGTCGCTAATACCTGCCCGATTGGGTTTCCACTAAGGTCCGAACATATGTTAAAAAACAAACAGTTACAGGCCTGGCTCGACGACATGGAACGTCTTTGCCAACCTGATAGCATCGTCATCTGCGACGGCAGTAACCAAGAGTATGACCGAATGTGGGAACTGCTCGTTGCCTCTGGTGCCGCCAAGAAATTGAACGAGGTAAAACGTGCCAATAGCTATTTGGTTCGCTCTGACCCCGCCGACGTTGCTCGAGTCGAAAGCCGAACTTACATCTGTCCTGAAAACAAAGTGGACGCAGGACCCAACAACAACTGGATTGAGCCCAAGGAAATGCGCGAAACCTTAAATGGCGTATTTGAAGGCTGCATGAAGGGTCGCACCATGTATGTGGTGCCATTTAGCATGGGTCCCATAGGCTCGCCAATCGCCCATATCGGTGTTGAACTCTCTGACTCACCTTATGTTGTGGTGAATATGCATATCATGACCCGCGTCGGTGAAGCCGTATTAGAAGAACTAGGCACAGACGGAGAATTTGTACCCTGCGTGCATTCCGTAGGACAACCATTGGCCGCTGGCCAAGCTGATGTGACCTGGCCCTGCAACCCCGACAATCTCTATATCGCGCATTTTCCCGAAACCCGGGAAATTTGGTCCTTTGGATCCGGCTATGGTGGCAACGCACTATTAGGCAAAAAATGTTTTGCTTTAAGAATCGCCTCGGCCATGGCTCGGGATGAAGGTTGGCTGGCTGAACATATGTTGATCCTCAAACTCACAGACCCAGCCGGTGAATCCAAATACATTGCCGGTGCTTTTCCCAGTGCCTGCGGCAAAACCAATCTGGCCATGCTCGAACCCACAATTCCTGGCTGGAAGGTCGAAACCGTCGGTGATGATATTTGCTGGATGAAGTTTGGCGACGATGGTCAGCTGTATGCCATCAACCCGGAAGCTGGGTTCTTTGGTGTTGCTCCCGGAACTGGCATGGACAGCAATGCTAATGCCATGCTGAGCCTGACCGAAAACTGCATTTTTACTAATGTTGCCGAAACTGATGACGGTGATGTGTGGTGGGAAGGCATGAGCGATGCGCCGGCTCACCTGATCGACTGGAAAGGTAATGACTGGACACCGGAATCTACAACTCCCGCGGCTCATCCCAATGCCAGATTTACCGTTTCGGCTGCGCAATGTCCGGTAATCGCTGATGAATGGGAAGACCTAAAGGGAGTCCCGATTAGCGCCATATTGTTTGGCGGACGGCGCGCCACAGTCGTACCGTTGGTTAACGAAGCAAGAGATTGGACTCAAGGTACATTTTTTGGCTCAATCATAGCTTCCGAAAAAACCGCAGCGGCGGCTGGCAAGATCGGTGAACTGCGACGTGACCCAATGGCGATGCTGCCCTTCTGCGGATACAACATGGCAGACTACTGGGGACATTGGCTCAATACCGGCAAACAAGCGGGAGCCCAACTGCCTAAAATTTACTACGTTAACTGGTTTCGCAAAGATAACGACGGCAAATTTATGTGGCCTGGGTTCGGAGAGAACAGCCGCGTACTCGAATGGGTATTCAAACGCTGCAACGGTGATGCTGACGCGATCGAAACGCCAATCGGCAACTTGCCTACTCTCGATGCGATTAACTTCGACGGTCTTGACCTTTCCGAGCAACAAAAAACCCAACTGCTTAGGGTAGAAGTAGACGGTTGGCTAAGCGAAATTCCACTAATCGAGGATTACTATGATCAGTATGGCGATCACGTTCCAGCCGAGTTACGCCAGGAAGTAGCGGAACTCAAAGCCCGGCTCGAACAGGCCAAACAAGCTGTATCTTGATTGTAATCAGGTATAAAAAAGGCGGCTATTGCCGCCTTTTTTATACCTTTAAGTAACAGACGCTAGATTCTTTCTAGAATGAACCGCGCCACCTGCTCTCCGTGGGTGTTCTGTAAAAAATGCCCTGCATCGGGGATCGCATCAAAAGAACCCTTCATACGCTTGGCCCATTCCCTACCCCAGCTTTCTGTAAAAACATCATCGCTACAACCCCATATAAAATGGACGGGCTTATCCCAACCTAAGAGCACTTGATAGTGATGCTCCTGGGCCGCGGCGTTGCCGTTGGCATAGCTATCAAGCGGTATCGATAAGGGGAATCGTCTGGCGCCGTTGTAAGCCGAGTCATCCAGTCCCTTAAATGGTGCTAAATAGGCGTCGTGCATATGTTTTGCCGCTTCGGTTTCAAACTCCGGTATCTGCCCGGAAACGAGCGCCGGGAACATTGCCTCTCTGGATA
>JBLHQQ010000208.1:0-5582 GCA_047625245.1 Candidatus Azotimanducaceae bacterium | reverse complement strand
CAGCGGCAAGCGCCTTTTGAAACATGCCAATCGCGGGCCGCAACTCACCTCGCTGATAAGCACCCAGAGCTTTAATTTCTAACATGGTGATGTCGTGGGGGTTTAAGTCCAGTGTCTTTTCGATGGCCGCGGCGACTCTCGGTGTCACCGTTCTGTCGTCTGCCATATAAAGGGCTTCTGCGTAGAAAGCGAATAGGCTGTGATCTTCAGTAAAGGTTTTAAGCAGATGAGCAAACGCCTCGGAGGCCTCTTCGTACCGGCCCATGTTCAGAAAAGAGCGGCCGAGCATATACCAGCCTTCATGGTTTTCCGGTTGGGATTTGAGCCGCTCTGCCAGCTTCTCAACATTTTCGCCCATTGCATCTTGATCGTGGGGACTCTCGCTACTCAAAGACTGCGCAAGCGCAACATCATTAATAGCGCCCCAGGACAAACCTTGATCCGAGTAGGCAACAAAGGCGAACAGCGGCACCAACAACGCAAAAACTACGGGTAAACGACCAGCCTGTCTTTCCCCTTCACCCACGGTTTCTGTCGCATCAGTTTCTGTCGCATCAGATAATAGATTACGTTTTAGCTCGACAATAAAAGTGTCATGTTGAGCCTGACTAATATCGCCGTCGTTAAGCATCACATCGTACTCACCGGCTCGTTCTTCATAGATCGCCAGATTCGCTCGGGTTCTATCTCCAAGGTCTTCTCGACGTCTCATCAAATATCCCGGCACCAAAAAAAAGGCTACTGCTGCAAGGCTCATCACCACAGTGAAAATCCAAAATGTCATTAATTTTTCTCTTTGGCGGGGTCTGTAAACTGAGGGTCTGTAAACTGAGGGTCAATCAGCTGAGCAAGTTGATTTTGTTCAGCCTCAGTGAGTTCTCGGACCGAGGATCGTCGGTTAGCAACGCGAAATCCGATGACCAGGGCAAGTAGCAATAATATTAGGGGGCCAAACCACAGCACCAGAGTACCCGTTGATACCCTGGGTTCATAAAGAATAAAGTCACCGTAACGCTCGTACATAAAATCCAAAACCTCGTCGTCCGTCTTGCCTTCTAACAAGAGGCGGTGAACCTCTCGGCGCAGGTCCTTTGAAATCATCGAATCCGAACCGGCCAGATTGGTGTTCAAACACTGAGGGCAGCGCAATTCATCGATCAGCGTGTGGTAGCGATTTCTGAGTTCATCGTTAGGGAAGCTGTAAGCATCAATCGCCGCGAAGCCTGGCGAGGTTAATGCGAGTAGAACAACAAAAACGGATAATCGAATCATCGCTATCAAGACTCTGACCTGAGTTGTTTGATCAAGGGTTCAAGGGTCGACGACCAGAGCGCCGGTGTCACCGCTCCAACATGTTTGAACTGGATAACCCCATTGCGATCGAGCAGGAAGGTTTCTGGCGCACCATAAACACCCAGGTCAATACCAAGCTTGCCTTCGTTATCGACCATATTAAATTGATAAGGGTTTCCGTATCTCTCAAGCCACCGACGCGCCTTGACGGATTCGTCATTATAATTGATGCCGTACAGAGGTACTCCTTCCTCATCGGCAATACGCATTAACACTGGGTGCTCAATCACACAATTGGGACACCAGGTTGCCCAGACATTGACCAGCGCAACCTCACCCTTTAGATCAGCTACCGTCAGCACACGTTCTGGTTCATGCAACTCAGTTAAAGAAAACTCCGGAAATGGTCGATCAATCAGAACAGAAGGCAACAGATGAGGGTCCTCGAGGCGAAAACCGAGCGCAAGAATAGTGATCAGCACAAAAAAGAACGCCAGGGGAATGAGCAGGACCCGTCGCACGTTTATGGTCCCGTTGACTTCTGCTGTGTTTGATTCGCTCATGCAGTCACACCGATTGCTGGCACAGCACTACGCTGCCTTGCAGACCGATAACGACGGTCTGCGATCGTCATAAAACCGCCGAGGGCGATAAACATGCCGCCAAACCAAATCCAACGCACAAAGGGCTTGTAGTGCACTCTTACCGCCCAGGCATTGGTATCCACTGGCTCACCCAGCGCGACATATAGATCTCGAAACAAACCGGCATCCATATCTGCTTCCGTCATCACACTACCCGAAGCTTTATAGAGTCGTTTTTCTGGATACAGAGTGACGATGGTTTCATTATCTTTTTGAACCCGAATTTCACCCTGGTCTGCCACATAATTGGGACCCTGAATCTGATTCATTTGAACCAGAGTAAATTCATAGCCAGATAAGGTGACCGATTCGCCAGCCTCGAGGCGAACATCCTTTTCTTCACTAAAGTAAATCGTCACCGCAACGCCAACCAGCGCTACAGCAATCCCAAGATGCCCAAGCATCATGCCGTAGTAGGACGGGGTCTGCTTAAAGAGTGCGGCGATTCGATTTTGTTTATTGGCAACCTTGCCCCACCAGTCAATAACAAGACTAAAGAAGATCCACATTGCAATGACATTGGTGCCCACCACAACCCATTCAAAGCTACTGGCAAAGAGAACGTTGAGCAACGACACGATCAGTACTGACATCCCAAGCGGCAGCAGCTGTTCATTGAACAGGCGTGACTTTGGCGTGGTTTTCCAGCGAGATTTCGGGCTGATCGCCATGGCGATAAATAGCAGCAGCACAATCGGCACAAACACTTTATTGAAGTACGGCGGCCCTACAGAGATTTTCGCACCGTCCTTCATCGCCTCGTAAATTAGAGGGTAGATGGTGCCTAGCAATACCGCTGCAGTTGCCACCACCAGCAACAAATTGTTGGTGAGTAGGAAAGTTTCTCTGGATGTACCATCAAACCCGGCTTCACTTCGAATCCCTGAGGCTTTAAAAGCGAATAATGTGAGTGACCCACCTACAACCAAAACCAAGAACATCAAAATAAACATGCCTCGCTCTGGATCCACGGCAAAGGCATGTACTGAGGTCAACACACCGGATCGAACAAGAAATGCGCCGAGTAGGCTAAAGGAGAAGGCAAAGATTGCCAGCAGCACTGTCCAACTCTTAAAGATGCCACGTTTCTCAGTCGTCGCTAACGAGTGAACTAAAGCAGTGCCGATCAGCCAGGGCATAAATGAGGCATTTTCTACCGCGTCCCAGAACCACCAGCCGCCCCAACCCAGTTCATAATAGGCCCACCAGCTACCAAGCGTGATTCCAACAGTGAGAAATGCCCAGGCCACATTGGTCCATGGTCTGGACCAGCGAGCCCAGGCGGAATCCAGACGGCCACTGGTTAAGGTGGCGATGGCAAAGGCAAAGGGCACAGCAAAACCCACATAACCCATATAAAGCATTGGCGGATGTACGATCAGACCAAAGTCCTGTAACAGAGGATTCAAATCAGCGCCCTCTGCTGGAAATATCGGCAAGGTTCTATCAAAGGGGTTGGAGGTCAGAAGCAAAAACAACATAAAGCCAACATTCAGTGCGCCGAGAATTGCTAGTACTCGGGCCCTCATATCCATCGTCAGCCCTCGACTGAACATGGCAACAGCCATGGTCCAGGTGGACATCACTAGAATCCAAAGTAGGAAAGAACCCTCATGAGCACCCCAGATGGCCGACAACTTGTAAATGATGGGGAGCGCACTATTAGAATTGCGAGCCACGTACGCCACCGAGAAGTCGTTGGCTAAAAACGCATTTGCTAGACAACAAAAAGACACGAACACAAAGACGAAGATCCCAACTGACAGACTACCGCCGAGTTGCATCCAGGCCGCTCTGTTTTGGTAAATACCGAGGGTTGGAATCACCGCAAGGCTAAAGGAAAGACCAAGGGCAAGTATCAGACTAAAGTGACCTAGCTCTGCAATCACTCTCCTGCTGCCTTGTTGTGGGCGTTTTCTAGCGCGTCAATGACTTCCGGCGGCATATAATTTTCATCATGTTTGGCCAGCACTTCTTCAGCCATAAACACACCGTCCTTGCCCAACTCACCCAGCGCAATGACGCCCTGCCCCTCTCTAAAAAGATCAGGCAACACACCTTCATACTGAATGGTGACTTCTGCCTCCTGAAGATCGCTAATCACAAACCGAACCTTCAAGTCTGTGGTTGAGCGATCGATACTACCATCCTTGACCATACCTCCCGCGCGAATCCTCTGGCCGATGGGTGCTTCACCCGCGGCAATTTGGTCCGGAGCGTAGAACAAATTGATGTTTTCGTTGAGGGCATTTAATGCCAATGCTACAGAAGTACCACTGCCCAAAACTAAAAAGGCGATGAGTAATAGCCGATTGCGCCGCTGACTTTTCATCTTGCCAAATTTCATGATTGATCTCTCTCTTGTCGATTCGCTTGTTCTAAGTAGAAGCGCTTCTTTTGCCACAATGGTCGGACCACATTCCCGACTAACACCAGTATGCTAATGATATACACACTAAAGACAAAGGGGCCATGCCCCCCCATCTGAATAAACTCATTTAGTGACTCAAATTGCATCGTATTAACCTGCGAATTGCATCGTATAAACCTGCGGCCTGTACTTTTACCTGTACTTTGACCCGTTATTTGACCTTTTGTTTGATACGTTGTCTCACCCAATCGGACCGGTACTCTCTGACCAGGATCTCTGTCTGCATGCGCATCAATAAAACTGTAAAAAAGAACAAATAGAAACCGATCACCATCACCAACAACGGCAGCCACATTTCCACGGGCATGGCTGGTTTTTCCGTCAGGCTAAAGCTCGCCGCCTGATGGAGAGTATTCCACCACTCCACAGAGAATTTAATAATTGGCAAGTTGACCACACCGACAACGGCCAATATCGCGATGGCTCTGCCGGCACTATTTCGGTTATCCATGGCACTCCGTAGCGCGATAATGCCAACAAACAAAAAGAACAACACCAGAGTTGAGGTCAAGCGCGCATCCCAGACCCACCAGGTACCCCACATGGGTTTGCCCCAAATCGATCCAGAGGCCAAGGCCAAAAATGTAATGGATGCTCCAATGGGTGCCATCGCTTGAACCGCGACATCAGCTAATTTAATTCGCCAAATCAGAAAGACTACCCCCGCTGATGCCATCATCAGATAGCTAGATTGGGCGAGAATAGACGCTGGGACATGCATATACATAATCCGCATCGCGTCGCCCTGCTGATAATCCCCTGGGACAAAAAGCAACGCCCACACTGTACCAACGCCAAGCGTCAGCATCGCCAGACCTCCCAGCCAGGGAAGCCAGCGTTCGCTGATTTCGTAAAATGGCCGCGGTGAGCCGAATTTGTGAATCCAATTCCACACGAATGGAGCGCCTCTGTAAATGCCGCAAGAGTCTACCAGAATCTTGTCAGGGAGGGGGCTGGAGAGGATTTTTTCGCTGCATTTTGTTAATGTCCGCGCCAATTCTTAGTTGAGTTTGCAGGTTGATTGCTTTTTTACGCCAACACCCCAGCTTCACCCTATTTTTTGTGGTGTTATTAGCTGCCCGACTGTTTTGGTCTAGCTACCTGCCACTGATGGACTTCTCGGAAGCACGCTATGCCGAAATGTCTCGAAAAATTCTCGATTACGGCGACTGGGTCACCCTCTGGTTCTCACAAGATCTACCATTCTGGGGCAA
>JBLHQQ010000207.1:0-5596 GCA_047625245.1 Candidatus Azotimanducaceae bacterium | reverse complement strand
CACCGGCTGAACTAGGTCTAATCATGAAAATCAAACAATCCTATGATGTCGTCATAGTTGGCGCTGGCCCCGTTGGTGTAGCGATGGCGAGTCTCCTAGGGAAATACAACATTTCTACCCTGCTGATTGATCGTGAACCAAAGATCAATGAAACCCCGCGCGCCATCAGCTTGTGTGAAGAAGGATCACGGGTACTGAGTGCGGCGGGTGTGCTGGAAACATTCACGTCACATATTCACAACATTGCAAAACTTCGCTTCGATCGGCCCTATGGCAAGACCCTGGCATTCGGAAAAACCGATACAAAAATCAATGGTTATCCAACCTTGCGAACCTACTATCAACCAGATCTCGAACGCTGTTTGCGCGCATCACTCGACCAGTATGACCATGTGGACCTGTCTGTGTCGACGACCTGCCTCAACTTCCAGGATCATGGCAACGGGGTGAGCCTGAACATTGATAAGGATGGGCAAAACCTCAATATCCACTGCAGGTTCATGATCGCAAGCGATGGCGCTAACAGCACGACCAGAAAAACCCTAGGTATCAATTTCAAGGGCAAAACCTATGGTGAAGACTGGATCGTCTTTGACGCGGAGTACAATCCTCTGCCTGATGACGAGGTTGTTTTACTCTGTGACCCGGACCGACCTGGCATCACGATGTCAGCCCCTAATGGTCGCCGCCGTTGGGAATTTCTTGTTAAAGATACCGATGATCGAGAATTGATTTTAGAAGATCTTGCGGTGGCGGAGTTGCTGAAGCCCTGGGGTGACGCGCGCGATATGGCGCTGACCCGCAAAACTATCTACACTTTTCACGCACGTATTGCTGACAGTTTCCAAAAAGCGAATGTGTTCTTGATCGGTGACGCAGCACATATCACACCCCCCTTCGCTGGTCAGGGATTAATGGCTGGCTTTCGAGACTGTTACAACTTGGCCTGGAAAATTCGTGATGTGCTTGGCGCTCGCGCTCGGCCACAATTGCTCGAAACCTACGAAACGGATAGAAAGCACCAGGTTAAGCAGATCATCTGGTTTGCTAAATTTGTTGGCGCCTACCTGTTGCCACCAAATCGCCTGTCGGCGAACTTTCGTGATTTAGGCATGAAGCTCGGCAGACTGCTAGGCGCGCACTCCGACAGCAAACCAATAGAGTTCTCGAAAATACCGAACCATATCAACGGCAATCTACTTCGTCATATCTTCATTTCGAAGTGGAAGAAAATTGGTTTCGAATTCCCCCAACATCTAGTTGCAACAGCCGCGGGCAAAGCCCATCTGATCGACCATTTGATGAACGATCACCACTATCTTATTAGTATCAATCGTGACCCTTCAGCAGCATTGAATCCTGACCTCGCCGCTAGATGGCGCGCTATTGGCGGACGTTTTTTAATGCTGGATCACCGCCAACCAAATGAATCGGCTGCGATTCTCACTTCAGACCATTGCCTGAGACTACTCACGCAATGTGACTATTATCGGACTTTTTTTGCGCGTCCCGACACCATTATTGCCATTCGTCCAGACAAGATGATCATAGTCAATTGCCCAAGCGATAAACTTGAATCGAAGCTTGATCGCTATCTCTTGAACATAGAAATTGTACCACAAACTTAATTGTCAGCCGGAGATAAGAAGAATGAGGATGGTGATTTTAAACCGCATTTACCTCAGATTTCAAAAGTATTCTGATTGGGTTTCTCAGGGCTTTTGACTTGCCCCATAGAGTTATTGTTGGTAAGTTCTGTCGTTCAAACAAATGCTCTCCCAGCTGGCAGGTGCTCTTATATCGGTAGTAGGGGATAGAAGGTGCCAAATGGTGCACTCTCCCATTCGACCCCTTCAGGATGCTGTATGTGAGCAAAGAACCATGCGAACTAAAACAGGCCGAATCGCTGGGGTAGGATAAAACACAAAAAGAATTCCCAGGCTTAAGGAGATAACAGGAACACAACATGCAAGTCGATGTAAAAAGTGAGGCAGGCAACAAACTCGAGCCGTTCACTAATTGGGCGTGTACGCCAGTGCTCTAGATACCATAGTGATCAGTATACATCCAGTCCGGCGAGGACGAAGGGCAAAGCCCAAGCTGGTGCGGAGACAAATGGCTCATCCGGGTCTCTTGTGGGGTTACCTGTGTAACGGTGGTGCTCCAGATGAAGGTAGTGGTAGATTCGGGTGGTGATGCCCGGCAATAAGAGAAGGCAACACATTGTGCCTACTTGGTCATTGCTCTTTCGGTTGCGCGATACAGAGCGGTGGGTTGCATCGTGCAGTGGTGTGAATGACGCGTAGATGGCGACTGAATTAATCAACAACATCAATAAAGGTGAATCTCACCACTAAGGTAAAGCCAGCAGCCTGTAATGAATAGCCCAAATGCTGTCATCGCGATGAGAAGCTCCATCGGTGCCAACACAGGTAATTTAGTGAGTTCTTGAAATCGGGGTTCGCGAATCACCTGCTCAAGGATTTCTCGAGTCGTCACGTTGAAAGAAAAACCCATTGGTTATTCCTTCAGCTCTAGCCAGGCTGTTAGCAGAATGTCCGGTGGATAATTATATCGGATAGCGGCGCGGTGCGGCATAGGACCGAATGTAGCAAGCGTGTGATATGAACACAAAAAGTAGGGCGGATCCTGCTCCTTACCCGTCTATTTTGTGACGCGGTGCCAATGTTCACTAATGCCGTAACCGATCTTGCCGTCGCATTCAAATTCAGCCAAACCCTCGTTGACGAACGTCGCGCCGCCCGGCATCGGGATTTTTGTCGGGCAGATAGTTAGCACTCGACCATTTACGTGAATAGGTTTACCACTGGCGGTTCTGCCGGTGAGTACGATAGATTTGTGAAGAATGGAATCGGCTTTATATTCACTGGTGATTGTGACGTCTGCAAGATCTTCGGTTTTTCCTTCGATTTGAATCCAACCGGAGCCGTGAAGTTGGCCATCAGGATGTCGAAAACAAGAACCTCCCATCGCGAGATCAGCACCGAAGTTCATAGAGAACCAATTTACAAAAGGTGTGGGGCCATTATCTGTAGCATTATCCGCAACAGTTTTCGTTGCGCTTCCGCTCGCACCAGTGCCCGCGCCCCAGTCACGGGGTCCCCAGGATTTATCCCGAACACCATGCCCCCGGACGGTAAAGACTTCATCGCCAATTTTGATGTTACCCGTGACCTCCCCAGTTTGTTCAAAGTGTCCGCGATCGCCATCTGCAGCGTAGTGGGGTGGATATAGCGTTTTGAAATCTAGCTTCATATCGAGGTGCGCAGGTGTAAACCAACCCTCTGGTCGAAGCTTGCTGCGCTCTAACAAAATGCCAGCGTCGGCAATGTCCTGGGCAGGTCCGTCGTACTGAATTGTCCAGTGATCGAAGGGCGCCTCGCAGCCGAGCGTCAGGTGGCCGACTGATAGGTCGCCATTGTATTTTGAAAGGTCTTGCCCAATGTTACGTCGTCCGTAGGTGAAGGCCACTCTGTCACCGCCCAGATAGACTGCGTGTAGACCGTCAGCCCAACCGTCACCGGGCCGCCATCCCATGCGGGTAAAGATGGCGACTTTCGAATCCGGATCAACAAAATTGAAGTAGTAGCTCTCGCTCCAGGCGTTATCGCCCATCACCGGGTGCATAAGTTCGTCTTTTGGATTGGCCATTGTGAGTCCTTAGTTGACTGCTCCAGATTAAGGCTGAAATTGTTCAACCACCAGTTTGATAGCTGTCGCGCTGCATCTTGGGCGTAACGCGCTGGAGAAGGTTTGATGATGTCTGGTTATGTTTTAGTTTTCTGGATACGACAAATTGCTCTGAACTCGGTATGATTTAATCATTCAGAATGAACCACTTGCCCTATGCTCACAAATTCGTTGCGCAGATTACTCTTCCGCATCCTGGATAAGAGTAGTTGGATTGACTATTTCTGGCTTTGCTTACTGGCGACTATTCCCGTTGTATTGGCTTGGCATTTAGATATTCATCGTAATCACGAGATCGACGGCACCGTTTATCTTGGTTACTGGGTGAAAACTAACATGTGGCCTATGGTGGTTATGCTACCTCTCCTATTGTTTATACTACGCTGGTTGTTTGGGCGCATGGCACCCATAAGCCACCCAGAGATGCGGCAAGTCCCACCACTCATCAAACTCCTTAAATCCCCCCGAGCCCAGCGTGAGGCGTACAAGGAGATGCGTCACTACTTGTCTTCACCTGCGGTGGTACTAACGATTCTACTGCTGACGCTTGTGGTACATTTTCTCGACATGAGCGGATTGATCAAGATCTACCTTTTTGATTCTCCTGTACCTATGGGTGAGCACGATTGGTCGGTTATGTATCTCACCGGAACGATCAGCAAGGCTGAGAACCTGCTATTCGTTTTTTTTGCGTACGTCATGCAATTCGTCGCCTTTTGTGTCCGCATAGCGGTGATCGTTCTATTATTCGCTCACAACTTATTCTTCCTCAGCCGGATCTACTTAAGATCCCGAGTGCGAGAGGAAGTTGAAGAAAACTTTATTGTGATAGACCCGCTCGACGTCGATCGCTGTTTCGGTATGCGGGCCGCCAATGATGCGTTTAACACTCAGATATGGATACTGACCTTTTTCGGCGCTTCTGGTCTGCTCTCTCGTTACAACAGCGTTTACGTCGAGGGTGCCAATCTAACTTTTGCAAACTTTTTTGTCTGGCCACTCAGTCTGCCAGATATCAATTTGTTCCCTGAAATCGGGCAGTGGGTGCTGGCACTGTTATGGCTAATCGCACTGGCCACCATTTCCATGTCAGCTCTGGTAAAACTCCTGCCTCGTATAAACGGCATAGGGGATGGTAGTGAACTTTCTATCAGCACCTACTTGCAGGAGTTTTTTCCGCCGAACCAATGGCCTTATGGCGACAATTCTTCGACTAAAGACATTGAACTGCTGGCTGCCAGGTTTGCAGAGAATGACTTTTGGCCGACGGGTAACAACCGTGCTTCGCAATTATTCTTTTTCTCTTTCTGGGTATTCCTGATCATCCTGGTACCGATCCAAACAAAAGACACGTTGCTGCTAGTCACCGTTATTCTCCTTTTAGGAGTGATGGCCTACGTACTACGCAGCGCAATCTTCTGGCTTTTGAATGCTTCCCTCAGCTACGTTGATCGTCGATTAACCGAACGTCATCCAGAACTGCTATTGAGTGACGAGGCTCACAGGATACGAATTAGTGGCAAGGTGTTTATTTCTTATCGACGCGACGGCACTTCTGGCTATGCGCGCTTGGTCCACAAGTCACTCATTGCTTACGCGAGTAACGAGCAGATTTTTCTAGACAGACTAGGTATCGAAGACGGCGATGATTTTTTCGAGCGGATTGTTGCGGCAATACTGGATTGCGATGTGCTACTTGTGATCATTGGGCCTAGCTGGGCACAACTCGCGAATGCGGAGGGGTTGCCGAGAATCATGCAACCAAGCGACTATGTTCGGATGGAAATCGAAACCGCCCTTGATAATAACCGTAAGGTAATCCCTGTTTTAGTGGGCGGCGCGCAAATGCCCCAACAAACTGATTTGCCTGCCTCCCTGTATCCCA
>JBLHQQ010000206.1:0-5665 GCA_047625245.1 Candidatus Azotimanducaceae bacterium | reverse complement strand
CCGGTAATTCCAGTATTTGGCTATAGAAAATCCCAGAGCCCGATTGTCTGTCCCTGGGCAGTTCAGGTGCCGGCTCAGAGACAATTTCTGGCGCTGGGATAGCTGCAATTGGCTCTGGTTTTATGGGCATAGGATTCGGTTTCAGTGCTATGCGGTTGACTTTATCGGAATCTTTTTGGTTCTGGCACTCCCACTGCCCACCTTCTTTGCTGCCATAACAAAACCACTTTTTATCAACTTTGGAGTTGTCCAACAACACGGGTGCTCTGCAGTCGTCACCCTCGCATTCATTGGTAGTAAAGAAACGATTGGCGAGGCCGCAGCTGCTGAGGACGGGAAGTAGGACTAAAACTAACAAGAACAAACGCAACATGAGCAAAAATGATTCCTCAAAAGGCGAATTCAATCACAGATCGCCTTTGGGCGATAGCATTCTCAGAAATGGCTTCGATGAGGGAAGATACCGAAAATTCCACCCGTGTGTATAAACACGACTTCGTTATCTGGCTTGAGCCGACCTTGTTTGAGTTCTGAGACAAGACCATGGAAAGCTTTAGCCGTGTAAACTGGGTCCAAAATGATGCCTTCAGTTCTCGCCAAGTCAGCAATCGTTTCATAGATTTCCGTGTCTGCAATGCCGTAGCCGGGCCCAACATAACCTTCAATGATGCTAATCGGCAGATCCAACGCAAAGGCCGGTTGTTGGTACCTACTTTGCCAGGCTTTGTAATCCTCAGTAATTTTGTTCACAAAGTAGGCTGCATCATCACAAACGTTAAAGGATAAGATCTCGGTTCCCAATCCATAAACTTCGTTTCCGAGAATTAAGCCCGCCGCTGTACCGCCAGATCCCGTTGCAGAAACAATATAATCCGGCTTAATCTGATGCTGCTCGAAGTCGGCTTTGAGTTCCTCACACGCAGCGATGTATCCCCATAGCCCAATCTCATCACTGGCCCCAATAGGGATCAAAAAGGCTTGGTCGCCATTTTTAGCGTATTCGTTGCTGACCCTTTCAATTTCCGCAGGTAGATTCTGGTTATATCCACGGGCTGGCATGTAGGTGATGGTCGCTCCGACAAGATGGTCGAGCAGGAGGTTACCGTCTTTTTCTTCCTCAGGTTCACCTCTCAGTAACAAATGGCATTTTAGGCCGAGAGACGCGGCAACAATTGCAGTGGCACGGCAGTGGTTGGACTGTAATCCACCGCAGGTGATGAGGGCGGTTGCGCCTTGTTCTAGCGCCTCGGCGACAGAAAACTCGAGTTTTCTGAGCTTGTTGCCGCTAGCAGCAGCATCGGTCAGATCGTCGCGCTTGATCCAGATGGGCGGCAGATTATGCTGCTTGCAAAATCGCGTCAGGGGTTGCATTGGAGTGGGTAGTCGAGCCAGGGAAATTCGAGGCGCGTTCATCTTGATGGCCATCATGTCAACTCTGCTCGCTAGGAAAGGTGATCATGGTAAGGGCGGCTGATTGCGGTGTAAAGCCGGGTTAAACGGATATCTAGTTCAATGAACCTTTGTTGGTTTTAGCCGTTATCGTGAACAACCCATGGGGGACGAGTTTGACGGTGAGTCTGGCGTAAACTTTGGCGTACATGGGCAGAGTTTTCTGGGATTAGCGCGTAACTCGGAAAAAGGGACATCGTTAAAGTTGATGCTGAAAGGACTTAGATTCAATGAATTCGATTGTCCTGATGGGTGAACGCTGGGTTTGTTGGTTTTCAGGTAGGAGGGATGGGTTGTCGGGGCTTTGGGGATCGTTCACAATCTGATTCTGCAGTTTTGCACTGACCGTCGCTTTTTCGCTGCTTTGGAACCAATGATGAAACCCTTGTTTTTAATGTTCGCTATTTTTGCCGTTATTGCGCTGGCGGCTTGTGGTCCCGTCGAGCCAATATTGATTACCGGCAACACCATGGGCACAACTTATAGTGTAAAAGTCATCGATGAGGTCGACGCTGTAGGCTTGACCGAAAAAATTGAAGAGCGGTTGGTTGAGGTTAACGAGCTTATGTCTACCTATCTGCCGAATTCCGAAATCTCACGTATCAACCAATTGCCAGTGGGTGAGCTATTGCCGGTATCTCCTGAGAATTTACGAATGCTTAAGGTTGCCCGGTTGTTATATCAGCAGAGCGAGGGGAAATTCGATATAACCTTGGGTCCCCTGGTCAGGTTGTGGGGTTTTGGACCGGACCCCATTAAGACAGTTGTGCCTGAATCAGCGGATATTGCAGCAGCCCTGGGGATGTTAGGGTTAGAAAGCATTGAAATCATCGACGGACGGCTCAGAAAGACCCAGCCGGTAGAGTTGGATTTTTCTGCGATTGCAAAAGGCTATGGTGTCGATGAGCTTGCTCGGTTGGTGAGTGAGAGCGGGGCGCAAAACTATCTGGTGGAAATTGGCGGTGAGCTTCGAGCTTCTGGTAGAAATCAAAATGGAGCGCTATGGCTCATTGGCATTGAGAAGCCCGATGCAAGCATCAGGTCTGCCTTGACTGCGATTCCACTGAATAACCTGGCGATGGCGACGAGTGGCGATTACCGCAATTACTTTGAGGCCGATGGGGTTCGTTATTCCCATACTATTGACCCAACAACCGGATACCCAATTACCCATAATGTAGTTTCGGTGACGGTGCTGGCCGAGACAACGACGCTTGCTGACGGTTATGCCACGGCGATTGATGTTATGGGAGTGGAAGCAGGAATGGCGCTTGCAAATCGGCAAAACTTGCCAATATTCGTTATACTTAGAAACGGTTCCGAATTTACAACCCAATCCAGCGTTGCCTTCGATAAATATATGGCGGCCCATGAGTAGGTTAAAGTTAATATGATAGAGTTTGTCCTAACATTTCTAGTCTTCGCCGCGGTTATTCTAGCGATGGCGGTTGGCGTGCTTCACGGTCGAGCACCCATTGCAGGCTCTTGCGGAGGCCTAAATAATCTCGGCGAAGCAGGTGCCTGTGAAATCTGCGGCGGCGACACCAGTAAATGTGATTCCGACGAAGTCTCCGGTCGTGGTTCCTTCTTTGACGCCTCCTGACCGTTCTCGATCAAACCGCACCTAAACCGCACCTAAATCGCACCTAAATCGCAGCTCAGCCAACACTAAATCAGTCCTAAAGCACCCCTAAAACCCGTCACTGATTTACGAGTCGCGGCGGCGGTAGGCATTTAGCCATTCCAAATTTTTCTTCGCTGAAGGTAGAACTCATGACTCGCTTGCATGTCGTCCAAGAATCGCGATAGTTCACCCATCAACAGAGCCTGAGGGCCATCTACAAGGGCTTTTGTTGGCTCAGGATGAAAATCCACAAGCACCATATTAGCGCCCGCTACCAGTCCCTGAGAGGCGGCGTGAGCGACGTCTAGAATATTATCGGACGAGCAGTCTCGAGTCCCTACCGAATGAGAGGGGTCAACGCAAACCGGCATTCTTGTTAATCGCTTAACGACCGGGACCTGTCCAAAATCGACCATGTTGCGGTGGGGCAGGCCACCTTCACTCTTCATACCTCGCAAACAGAAAACTACGTTAGATGTACCCTCGCTGGCCAAGTATTCCGCAGCATTAAGCGATTCGTTCAGACTGACGCCATATCCGCGCTTGAATAACACCGGTAATTTCTTTTGGCGACCGACTGCTTTCAAAAGTTCGAAATTTTGCGTGTTCCGCGTGCCGATTTGCAGCATGACTCCGGTTGGCTGGCCCGTGGCTTCTAATGCTTCATTGATTTCGTCGATATGAGATTCATGGGTCACCTCCATGGCAACGACTTTGATATCGTACTTACCGGCTAACTCGAAAACCCAGGGTAGACAGTCTTTACCATGACCCTGAAAAGAATAGGGATTGGTTCTCGGTTTGTAGGCTCCCATTCGAGTACAAACCTGCCCGTGGGACTTTAACGTTTTCATCATGATCTCTACATGTTCTGGCACGTCTACTGCACAAAGACCCGCAAAGACATGGCAGTTTTCTTGAGTGAACTGCACACCGTTGTAACTAAAACCAGATACTCGTTTTTCATCGGAGTGGCGTCCAAGGATCCTATATTCTTGTGATATCCGAATGACTCGTTCAACCCCCTCAAGGGCTTCGATGACAGCTTCGTCGAGGCGTTGAGTGTCACCCAGTAAGTAAATTTCCGTCAGCTTCTGTTCTTGACCTTGAATCTCGTGGGTTTGGACTTGAACATTTGGCAGCTGCTCAAGAAAGCCAACGGTCTTCTGGAAAGTTTCAGAATCCTTCTCGATTCCGGAATTTAAAATGACAATCATGTGCGGTTCCTGTGGTTCACTTTTGAGTCCCGATGTGATCGAGAACGTCTTTGTTCTGCCAGCTTGCCAATGGTTTGGCGGCTGATCAGTCTTTGGATTCGATAACTTGACTGGTTAAGTCGGACACCAATTCGGTACTCGCCTTTCTTAGGCTGACAGTGCCTGACCTCGCCGAAGCAAGCAAGCCCGACGCAAGAGGGTCAGATCGATTAAACCGTCTCGCTCTGGTTCTTGCTGGAGTACACTTGCGGCTAAAATTGCCACTCGTTTATTGAGGTTTGAAGGAAAGCTACCTAGCTGCCTGTTTTGCTGATTGATTGGTCGAGTAGTTCACGAGACTCCAACTGAAGTTCGACAATATCTCGAAGCAAATGAAAGTTGGGGTCAGATGTGAAAAAATCGCTCGCAACTGCACTTTCAGAATCGTCTTGGGTCACATACTGTCACTCAATCAAGAAAATATCGTTGCGTCGGTATTTCACTAACAATGACATTCAAGTTTAACTTAAGGGATACCGTCATGAATAGAATACAGGACCATACGTGACACACTGGCCAGGATTGACCGCACTTAGATACTCGAAATCAAGGACTGGAGATGGGCTTGTGTCGTCAACGACGGTTATTTCTGTGACGGGATTGATACTGGGCGTTGCCGTACTCGTTCTTGTTCTCTCTATTATGAATGGTTTTGAACGGGAGTTGCGGGAGCGTGTGTTAGGGGTCTTAGCCCATGGGGTCTTGTCCTCAAACCAACCGTTGGAAAACTGGACCGTGACGGCTGCTCAAATTGAACAACATCCCGAGGTGACCGGTACAGCACCGATACTGGAGGGCAATGCGCTCGTCGTATCCAACGGTGTGGTGGAAGGTATTCAGCTGGCCGGAGTTTCTCCAGCTTACGAGGTCAAGGTTTCTCAAATCCCTGATTATATGATTGAGGGTGAGTTTAAGTCTTTGGAGAGCGGCCAGTTCCGATTGCTGATGGGTTTTGGTCTCGCCCAAAAACTTGGTGTCACGGTAGGAGATCGAATAACTCTAGTACTGCCAGAAGCTCAAATGACAATGGCTGGACCACAACCCCGAATGCGCCGGTTTGAAGTGGGCGGCGTGTTTAGGGTTGGCAGCGACGTCGACAAGACGCAGATTTATATTCATATCGATGACGCACTGAAGTTGGTTAGGAAAAGAAACATCTCGTCGATACGCATTGCAGTGGACGATTTGTTTGAGGCGCCGCGTGTGATGCGGGAAATAGCCGCAAGCCTGCCGCGGCAAGATTGGTTTGGTACCAGCTGGTTACGTCGGCACGGTAATTTGTATGACGCTATTCAAACCCAAAAGACGACCTTGTTTCTGTTGTTGTTGATGCTGG
>JBLHQQ010000205.1:0-5703 GCA_047625245.1 Candidatus Azotimanducaceae bacterium | reverse complement strand
ACAGCTGCTGCGACGGCACTCATGCCGTAGCGGATTGTCGCGGCTTGCTCAGCATCGGGACCGATCATAAAACCAGGCTCATCGAGCAAATTCACGATCGGGATATGGAACATGTCGCACATCTCCATCATCCGCTTCACTTTTTGGGACCCATCAGCCGTCATGGCACCGGCGAAATGTCGGCAATCATTCGCAATTACGCCAATGACTGCGCCATTGAGTCTTGCGAACCCGGTAATCTGACCTTGCCCATAGAAGGGAGATATCTCGAACCAACTCATTTGATCCACGATATGGGTGATCACTTCACGCATCTCAAAGGGAATTCTGCCATCCCTGGGAACAATAGACAGCAACGCTTCATCAGCTCTGGCCGGATCATCGCTACAGTCAGTGCGCTCGGCCAACTGCCAGATGTTTTGAGGCATATAGGACAGAAATTGTTCGACTTGCCGTAAGGCGCCAGCTTCTGTATCCGCAACGTTATTGCAAATACCAGAGCGAGTGTGGACTTTCCAGCCCCCTAACTCTTCCTTGGTCATGACTCGGTTCAACGCTCGTTCCACCAACGCCGGACCGGCAACCATAATTTGTGAGGTTTCCTTCACCATCACTGAAAAGTGGGAAGCGACCAGTCTGCCTGCGGGGAAACCCGCCACCGGACCCATTGCCGCTGAGACAACAGGCACCTCGGTCATGGCCTGGGCAATAATTTTAAAACGCGGCTCTGAATTCACTGGAGAACCCACAGTTTTGGGTCCGCTGCCACCACCACCGGCGACACTGCCACCACCCCCTTCCAACATTCTGACGAGGGGGACTTTAAACTGCACCGCAAGCTCTTCCGCGTAGACACTTTTGCGCAAACCTGCGCCATTGGGAGAACCGCCTTTCAGCGTAAAGTCTTCTCCACCGACGACTACTCGCTTGTTATTTAGCTCGCCAAATCCCACCACATAATTGGCCGGCGAGAATGACTTAATAGCACCAGATTCATCCTTTTCTGCAAACCCGGCGCCTTCGCCGTGTTCTTCGAAACTCGCACCCACTAACTGATCAATACGTTCGCGTATCGAGAGCCTACCCTTGGCATGCTGTTTTGTGAGGCCTTCAACACCGCCCTGCTCTTTTGACAGGGCACGTCGCAACTCTATTTCTTGGGTTTCTTTTTGCCAACTCATACTTGTATCCCAGACACCTGTCGTTTGGTTATATCATTTTTGGCTATTGCCGGACCATCTTCTGCGTTGCTGGGTTGGGGTCAGTCAGGCAAACTCGACCCGTTAAGAAAAAATGAATGTCTTGAGGGAGCAATATGTCAGAGTCAAAACTTAGCGGCAAAACCGCGTTGGTTACCGGCGGTGCAATGGGAATCGGGGCGGCCTGCGCCTATGCTCTCGCTGAAGCAGGCGCCCATGTTGTCATTACTGATGTCGCAGCAGTGGAAGGCAAACAAACGACTGAGAATATTAACAATTCAGGCGGCAGCGCCAGCTATCATCATCATGACGTCACCAGCGAACCAGAATGGGAAGCTCTTTTAGCCAGCATGAAGGTGAGTTATGGCGGCTTGGATATTCTGGTCAATAACGCCGGTATTGCGATTGCCTCTCCCATCACCGAAATGAGCCTAACCGACTTCCATAAGCAAAACGCCGTCAATTTGGATGGTGTATTCCTGGGCATGAAACACTGCATTCCATTGATGGCCGAAAGCGGAGGAGGCTCAATCATTAACCTTTCTTCAGTCGCAGGTCTTAAGGCTTCTCCTAATCTAAGCGCCTACGCTATGACAAAGGGCGGCGTTCGACTGCTTAGCAAATCCGTCGCCAAAGAATGTGCCGTGGCTGGCAACGGCGTCCGGGTGAATTCAGTCCACCCCGGCATTATCGAAACGGCAATCTGGGACAAGATGGGGCTCTCTGGCGCCGATGGAGCTAATCGGGCTGCGACCAGAGAGATTGCCGCGAACTCAGTTCCAGGTGGCGTGTTGGGTGAGCCAAAGGACATCGCGAATGGCGTACTGTTCCTAGCCTGCGAGGAATCTCGCTACATCACAGGCAGCGAACTGGTGATTGATCACGCCTACTCAGCCTAGGAATCACGGACACGTTTTACAACACACTTATGGATCGCAATTACTGCGGCGGACGTCCTAGCATTCCTCCTTTTTATTCGCTTTGCGAATTTGATCGTGCTAACTTCCCACGTTGAAAATTTTGGGGCGTTCGACTCAATAAAAATGACTTATAAATCATAGAGTTGATCGACACACAAGCCATTAGTCTAGTTCGAGGTTGCACATGCAAATAGCCGTGCCAGCGGAGACACACGCGAACGAAAAGCGTGTCGCTCTAATTCCCGATTCGGTGAGTAAATTGACCAAGGCAGGTCTCAAAGTCGAGGTCCAGTCAGGGCTCGGTGACCACGCCGGGTTCTCTGACCAGCAATATCTAGACGCTGGCGCCACCGTTTCTAATGATCGCAGTGCACTGCTCGCTAACGGCGACATAGTGCTCCGAGTGCGCAAGCCTGATATCGAGGAAGTTGCCGCTTTGAAAAAAGGCGCTATCCACGTCAGCTATCTGGATCCTTACAATGAACACGAATTGGTCGATGCCATGGCGTCCCATGGTGTTACTGCCGTCAGTATGGAAATGATTCCCCGTACTACTCGGGCTCAAAAGATGGACGCTTTAAGTTCTCAGGCGAATCTAGCGGGCTACGTCATGGTGACTTTAGCCGCATCCAAGCTAGACCGGATTCTGCCTATGATGATGACCCCCGCTGGTACACTTAAACCAGCCAAGGTGTTTGTGATTGGTGCTGGTGTCGCAGGATTGCAGGCCATTGCAACAGCCAAGAGACTTGGTGCCAAGGTCGAAGCTTTTGATACGCGCCCAGTGGTAGCCGAACAGGTTCGTTCTGTAGGTGCCAAATTCGTTGAAATCGATCTCGGCGAAACCGGCCAGACGAAAGATGGTTACGCCAACGCGCTCACAGCGGAACAGCTTGAAATGCAGCAACAGGGCATGAAAGAAATCATCAGTAAATCAGACATCGTGATTACAACTGCACAACTATTTGGCCGCCCTGCGCCACGCATTGTGAGCAAAGAAATGGTCGCAGCCATGCAGCCAGGTAGCATTCTGGTTGATATGGCCGTTGAGTCCGGTGGCAACGTCGAAGGCTCAAAACCCGATGAAATTGTGGATGTAAACGGCGTATCAATTATTGGCGTCTCGAACCTACCCTCGGAGGTCCCCCGTCACGCAAGCCAGATGTACTCATCCAACCTTTACAATCTGGTCTCGGAATTTTGGGATGAAGAAGGTCAAGCGTTTAACCTAAACCTTGAAGATGACATTCTGTCCGGCTGCGTGATTACCCACGGCGGCGCCCTCGTCAACGAAACGATCAAGAATCTAAGGAGCTAGAGGCGACCATGGAAATTGTATTTCTGACATTTATTCTCGTGTTGTCGATATTTCTCGGCTTCGAACTGATTTCTAAAGTGCCCGCTACATTGCACACACCGTTGATGTCTGGGGCGAACGCTATCTCCGGTATTACTCTGGCTGGTGCCTTTATCTCTGCCGGTGCAGCGATGACAGTTGATAGTGAATTTGCAAAATACCTGGGCACCGCAGCGGTAGCCTTTGCTACCGTGAATGTCGTGGGCGGATATCTCGTCACCGACCGTATGCTGGCTATGTTCAAAAGCAAGAAGGGTCGCTCATAAATGGATATTCAATTACTCGCTAATTTGGCCTATATCGTTTCGGCCATCCTGTTTGTCCTTGGTCTAAAACGACTAGGCTCCCCCGCGACTGCTCGTCAGGGCAACATGTTGTCTTCTATCGGCATGCTGATTGCGGTAGTCGCAGGTCTCACTGCCGAGGGTATTGTTGATTTTAAATTGATTGCTGTCGGTATGATTGTCGGCACTATTATCGGTGCTCTTTCGGCTCGATTGATCGCGATGACCAGCATGCCAGAATTGGTGGCGCTATTTAATGGTTCTGGCGGCGCTGCTAGTCTACTTGTCGGCTGGGCTGCCTTGTACGCTTCAGATGGTGCCGTATTTACATCCGTGACCATTATTTTGGCCATTTTGATCGGTGGTATCACGCTGACGGGTAGTTTGATTGCCTACGGCAAACTCAGCGAAGTTATCGGCTCTGGCGCCGTTGTCTTTAGCGGCCAACGAATCGTCAACAGCCTGATTCTGATCGGCCTGATTTATTCTGGCTATATGCTCTGTATGGACCCGAATCCGGAATCGGTTTGGTTCTGGGCGGTGCTCGGACTATCACTATTGCTTGGCATCATGGCTGTGATCCCCATCGGCGGCGCCGACATGCCTGTCGTGATCTCGCTCTTGAATAGCTACTCCGGTATCGCCGCCTGCGCAGCGGGCTTCGCGATCAACAACAATATTCTGATCGTTGCCGGCTCATTGGTAGGCGCTAGCGGAATCATTCTCACCAACATTATGTGTAAGGCGATGAACCGGTCACTGGCGAACGTTCTATTCAGTGGCTTCGGTGCGGTGAAGCAAGCTAAAGCCATCGAGGGAGAAGTTAAACCTATCTCCGCTCAAGATGCTTATTACATTTTGGAAGCCGCAAGCAATGTATGTTTTGTACCTGGTTACGGTATGGCTGTTGCTCAAGCTCAACACGTGGTGAAAGAACTCGGTGAAATTCTTGAAAAAAATGGCGCTGAGGTCAGCTATGCCATTCACCCGGTTGCAGGTCGTATGCCTGGTCATATGAATGTTTTGCTCGCTGAAGCGGACGTTCCCTATGAGCAACTGGTCGAAATGGATGAGATCAATCCCCGTATTGAAAACGTCGATGTTGCTATTGTGATTGGTGCTAACGATGTTGTGAATCCTTCTGCTAGGGAAGATGAGGGTAGCCCAATTTACGGTATGCCCATCATCAACGTCGATCAGGCGAGAACGGTTTTCGTCCTGAAGCGATCAATGGCCTCGGGTTTCTCCGGTGTGGACAATCCGTTGTTCTTCGGTGAGAACACTCGCATGCTATTCGGTGATGCTAAGGAATCAATCGCAGGCGTGATTTCTGAATTTGGCAGCTAGCAAATAACGGGTGCCGGTCGCTATTAGGCGACCGGCTTCTGTGCCCAATATACCTAAGTCAACGTACATCCTTGTAAATCACCACTTTCGACCATCCCGATCCTGCCGTCCTTCATTATCGTCTCTCTAAAGCTCAACATTTCCTCTAACCATAGCCTTTGATCAACCAAATTCCAGCGACCTAGTCCTTTTAGACAGAACAATTTCATGTTGAAATGGTTACTTGAATATACGACGAGCAAACCCTATGAGTGAAACATGGACCATCAGCACATTTGACCCCTACTCGCTACCGCTCGACGAGTTGGATTTAATTAGACCCGATATCTTTCATCACGATAAACACGTCAAAATATTTGAACGGTTGAGAAAGGAAGACCCCGTTCACTTGCAAAAAGACCACGAGAACGTCGGTAGTTTTTGGAACATCACAAGGTACGAAGACATCATGTATGTGGATACCCACCACGATCTGTTCTCTTCCGACGGCAGCATTGTGGTTGAAGATCAGGACGAAGAGTTTCCATTGCCCATGTTCATTGCCATGGATCCTCCTAAACATGATCAACAGCGCAAAGAGGTCAGCCCCGTTGTTG
>JBLHQQ010000204.1:0-5717 GCA_047625245.1 Candidatus Azotimanducaceae bacterium | reverse complement strand
AAGACCTGCCGTTACGTCGCTCGTCCGAGACCGGGATTAGTCTTGTGGACAGGAATGCTTTCCCTAGCAGCGACTTAATGACCCTTGTTGCACACTTTTTTATGATGGTGTGAGGTCTTAGTCGTTGTTGCTGGTATTTGTCGACACAAATTCCGGTGGGAGAAATCTATTGAGCGTTCCATACTTTAGTAAAAGCCTGCATTCTAAAAATCCTTTTAAAAATCACTTTTTTGCATCCCTGTTGGCTTTGTCAGTTCTGCCTTCAACTGTGTTGAGTTCAGAGACAAAAAATCTGGATGAGATTGTCGTTAAAGGACTGCGTATTAACACCACCCTTGAAGAGTCCGGTAGCAGCATTTCAATTTTAACGAATGAGATGATTAAGGCGCGTGGCTATGTTTTCGCGTTAGACGCACTTGCCTCGGCTTCCGGCGTCACAATTAAACAGAACGGTCCCTTTGGTGGTCAGGCTAGTGCTCGCATCAGAGGTTCTGCTAGTCAGCAAACTCTTGTGCTTGTCGACGGCATGGTAGTTAACGATACAACCTCCCCGGGGGGTGGCTTTAACTTTGGTGGCTATGACGCCTCCAATATCGAACGTATTGAAGTTTTGAAAGGTCCACAGTCTACTCTGTGGGGTTCTGATGCGATGGGTGGCGTGGTGAACATTATTACCCGTGAACCCGATTCCAAAATGGCTGGTAGTGTGTTTGCTGAAGCCGGTAGCGCGCGTTATCAAAGGCTCGGCGCAGAAATTGAGACCGGCGGCTCCTGGGGTGGCGTCAGACTATCTGTTGCTGACTTATCTACCGATGGTATTTCAAAGGCTGATGAAGCAGACGGCAATCGAGAAGAGGATGGCTTTGGTAATCAGATTATCTCGATGGCCGGTCGATTCAATCTAGGCGACGATGCGCGAATGGGTTTTAACCTGCGTCGAGAGGATTCCGATGCGGATTTTGATAGCTTTGGTGTGGTCACTGGCGTGGTAGATGGCGATGAAAACAGTGAATCCCTACAACGAACAGCCAGTATCTTCATCGAAGGCAGTTTCTTTGGTGGTCGTCTCGATAACTATCTAAGTGTCGGCTACGCCGATATAGATCGGCAGAGCTTCTCGGCTGGAGTTTCCAGTTTTGGATCCGAAGGGGAACGCACGACATTGCGTTACACCGGCTCGGTCGCCCTCAATGATAGTAATCAGATGACTTTTGGTTACGAAGACGAAACCTCCGAGTCCGGTTCGACTGAGACGGATACGAACGGCGTGTTTTTGCTCTACAAAACCACTCCGGTCGAGAATCTGTCGCTGACTTTTGGTGTTCGACGCGATGACCATGACGACATAGATAGTGTCACCAATGGCCGTGTGACAGCATCCTGGAAAGTGAATGAATTAGTTCGACTGAAATCTAGTTGGGGTGAGGGCTTCAAAAAGCCATCCCTGTTCCAAACCACCTTCTTTTGCTGCGGTGCTACCGCCGCCAATCCGAATTTGTTAGCGGAAGAAAGTGAGGCCTGGGATGTTGGAATTAACCTCTCTTTTTCAAACGGTGGGCAATTAGGTCTGACCTATTTTGATCAAGATACCGATAATCTGATTACCTTTTCCTTTGGTATCGGCGGCTATGAAAATATTGCCAAAGCCAGATCGACGGGTCTAGAGGTAGATGGCCAATTCGATCTTACCGAGAGCCTGTTCGTTTCCGCAAATGTGACCTATCTCGATCTAGAGGATGAAAATGGCGACCGTCTAATTAGAGCGCCGAGGCTTGCCGGAGAGCTTTCCTTGAGCTACCGGCAATCTGAGCAGTTGACCTTGTCGTTCATCACAACATTTAATGGTGATGAAGCCGATCCCCGTGACACAGTCCCGGGTTGGGGTCGAACGGATATCACAGCTCAATATCAAGTTTCCGAATCGGTCGAGTTATTCGCAAGATTTGAGAATCTATTCGACAAGCAATATCAACAAATATTTGGCTATGGTACCCAGGGTTTAAGTGGCCGGGCGGGTGTGCGGATGAGTTTCTAAACGGTTCGTTGTAGTGGGTTTTGTGCTGGCAACCCGGTTAGAGGCAGGTCTGATACTGCTTTTACTGGGGATCTGGATCAGTACGGATTGTTCTGCTAAGCCCCAATCTAGGGATCACTCGGGCGTTCCTAGCCGAGTGATCAGTCTCGACTACTGCGCTGATCAGTTTGTATTAAAACTTCTACCTCGGGTGCAAATTCTGGCGCTTTCACCTGATGCAGGTAAACCCTTCTCTTACATGCGAGAACAGGCGACGGGCTTGCCTTTGATCCGTCCGATCGCGGAAGATGTATTGATCAGTCAGCCTGACTTGGTCGTACGAAGTTATGGCGGGGGACCCAACATCACGAGGTTTCTTGAGCAAGCCGGGATTGATGTATTGCAGGTGGGTTTTGCTAATTCAATCGAAGATGTGAAAGATAATATCCGCAACATGGCAGGATTGTTGGGTGTTGAACATGCAGGCTTTGAAGTGGTCAATAATATGGAGCAGCGATTGGCCGCGTTATCTTCACACAACCCATCGTCGAGGCAGGCACTGTATGTCACCCCCGGTGGCGTCACAGCAGGTCCACAAACCTTAATACACGAAATGATTGAAGCGGCCGGGTTGAGGAATTTTCAGACAGAGCCGGGTTGGAGGCAGATTCCTCTGGAAGCATTAGCCTATAGAAAGCCGGACATTCTCATTACGGCCTTCTATGAAGGTGATAGAAACAATACAAACTCCTGGTCAGCCTCGAATCATCCGGTGATAGCTAGCCAAATCTCTAAGCTTTCCCGGGTCGATCTGGATGGTGCAACGACATCCTGTGGCGCTTGGTTTTTGTTAGATGCGATTGAGGCGATGGCGGCGAATGTTTCCGGGGAAGATAATGGCCAGTAGGGGCCTGTTGTCAATATTACTCGTGGCCAGTTTGCTGTTATTGGTGCTTGCCTGTTTGTTGGGTTCAACACCACTTGGATTAGAGCGTTTTGTCATGGCCCTGTTCAATATAGGTTCAGCGGGTGATCAAATCGTTGTTTGGGAAATTCGTCTGCCGAGAGCGATTGCTGCCTATATAGTGGGTGCCTCTTTGGGTATCAGCGGTGCCGCTTTACAGGGCTTATTGAGAAACCCCTTGGCAGACCCAGGTGTTCTTGGTGTCTCGGCAACGGCGTCCCTCGCAGCGACGTTCACTTTGTATTACGGTTTGGCGGGTGTTTCTAGCTATTTCTTGCCGCTTTCGGCGGTGCTGGGAGCGTTGGTCGCAACAGCGCTATTGTCGGTCGCGGCGGTAAAGCTCGGATCGGTTGTGACGTTAATATTGGTCGGTGTGGCGGTTTCTAGTTTTGCCGGCGCACTCATGGCGTTGCTGATGAATCTGGCGCCAAATCCCTTTTCGCTGTCCGACATGATCAATTGGATGCTCGGCTCTGTCGCCAATCGTAGCTATGAAGATATCGCATTAACACTACCCTTTATGTTGCTGGGTGCAGCGCTACTGTTTTTCTCTCGGCGAGGACTCTCAGCATTAACACTCGGTGAGGAAGCTGCGGAAGGCATTGGACTGAATTTACCCAGAACCAGAACGCTAATTGTATTGGGTGCCGGGATTGCAACGGGCGGGGCTGTCGCCCTTGCAGGCGCCGTGGGTTTTGTTGGGATTGTCGCACCTCATTTTGTTCGACCTTTTGTGAAGCACGAACCGGCTGCCACCTTGCTTCCCTCAGCTTTACTGGGGGGCTGTATTCTGCTTGCAGCCGACATACTGTTGCGCGTTCTGCCCACCAACGTGGAGTTAAAACTGGGTGTAGTTGCTGCGTTGATCGGAGCGCCCGCTTTTGTTTGGATTGCCACTCAGCGGTCAAAATTACATGACTGATTTGATCCTTCAAAATGTCAGCTGTGAACTCGGCGAGACTAAAATATTGGACAACATTAGCTGTCGAGTGTGTTCCGGAGAAATGGTGGTTCTGTTAGGGCCGAACGGTGCGGGCAAAACGACTCTGATCAGAAGCGGGGTAGGATTATTAACGGCGTATCAGGGCATTATTACCCTGGATGGCTTGCCTCCAGCTAAGCTGCCAGCCGCTGAGCGGACTCGCAGAATATCCTATTTACCCCAGAGTCGACCGATGGCCTGGCCCATCGATGTCGAAACCACCGTCGCACTGGGGCGGTTTGCTCACGGTGTGTCTCTTGGACGGTTAAGCGCTGTGGACGATGCGGCAGTGAATAAAGCGATCAACGCCTGTGACCTCGATCATCTTAGGCAGCGCCGGGTTGATACCTTGTCGGGCGGCGAGTTAGCGCGGGTTCATTGTGCGCGGGCTTTCGCCAGTGAGGCACCACTTTTGATTGCTGATGAACCCATCGCTGCCCTCGACCCCAAACATCAATTCTCGATCATGTCGTTGATTCGCGATTTTGTCGATCAAGGCGGCGGCGCTTTGATTGTCCTGCATGATGTATCCCTTGCGGCAAGATTTGCTGATCGGCTAATTTGGCTAAAGTCGGGCAAGGTTATTGCGGATGGCCCGCCCTCAGAAACGCTCACCAAAGCTATGATGTCGAAGGTATATGAGGTTGCGGCAGAGGTTGAGTATCGACACGGCAAACCAACGGTCGCCATCACGGGTATTGAAAGTGACGGGTAAGGTCTTGATGTTTCAGGGTACGGGATCCGACGTCGGCAAATCGACCCTGGTAGCAGGTTTGTGTCGTTGGGCAAAACAGCAGGGTATTTCAGTAGCACCTTTTAAACCGCAAAACATGTCGAATAATGCTGCTGCCTGCAACAACGGTGGTGAAATAGGCCGAGCCCAGGCTTTGCAGGCAAGAGCCGCGGGGCTGTCGCCGACGGTACATATGAATCCAGTATTACTTAAACCCCAGGCTGACGGTGTATCCCAGGTGATTGTTCAAGGGCAGTCGATTGGTGAAAGTAGTGCCAGGAAGTACTTTACTGGTGAACGTAAAAACCTAATCCAGCCGGTGCTCGAAAGTTTTGAAAAACTCATCAATGAATACGACCTGATTTTAGTGGAAGGTGCCGGGAGCCCCGCTGAGACGAACTTGAGACAACACGATATTGCGAATATGGGTTTTGCGACCAGAGTCTCGTCTCCCGTGAGTTTGATTGCTGATATTGATAGAGGTGGTGTGATTGCCGCATTGGTCGGGACTCAGCAGGTATTGGATTCCTTAGATAAGTCATTGATTAAGAGCTTCATTATTAATAAATTCCGAGGTGACCCCTCTCTGTTTACTGAGGGTGTAGAGTCTATCGAGTCGATAACGGGTTGGACCTGCCATGGCATTGTGCCGTGGTTACCTGCAGCACGAGCACTACCTCAGGAAGATGCGGTGGTGCTGGAACACTTGACGGATCAACAACAGAGTGATCAAAAACGCATCCGAATTGCTGTACCTATGTTGTCTCGAATAGCCAATTTTGACGATATGGATCCGCTTCGCATGGAGCCTAATGTCGAACTTGGGTTCATCCCGCCAGGACAACCGATCCCGTTAGATGTTGACATGATTATTTTGCCTGGCACAAAATCCACGATTGCGGACATGAGGTTTATGCAAGCCCAGGGCTGGGATCATGATTGTATTGCTTTCGCTCGAACCGGCGGACGGATATTTGGTATTTGTGGTGGATATCAATTGTTGGGGAAAAATATTCATGACCCT
>JBLHQQ010000203.1:0-5726 GCA_047625245.1 Candidatus Azotimanducaceae bacterium | reverse complement strand
GGACCTGTTGTTGGCATGGTACTGATTGGTACGGTGGGGACTCTTGCGACGCTAAGAGTTGTCCGCACTCCACCGACGATTGTGTTGCGAGAGCTTGCCTAGTGCTCGGGATACCAACTTCCATCTGGATTCTTCAATATCCAGAGTTGGCTGAACCAGTAAAACTCCCCGGCACGTCCTGTTGGCATTGTGCAGTTGTAGCGGGATCTGCCGACGGGGAGCGGTAGCAGGTTGATCGCTTCAAAATGACCAGGGCTCACTTCATTTAAGCTGGCTTTGCCTCCCGGGCCATAGCAATTAAGCTGGTCGAACGCGAGTTCGATTGAAGGAGGAAACTCCAGCAGCAGGGCAGGTGGGTTAGACTTGATTAGGGGCGTTCGAGTTGGCACATTGACCGGTAATGCTTGAGTGTGGACCTTGGTCTTAAATGTTTCGAGATCCTCATAGGCGCCGCTCAGAGGGTACCTCGGTAGCATCGAGGCAATACTCTGGGAACCCACTGCGCCACTTTGTTGGCCAAAGGCCGTGTATCCCATTTTTGTGATGAGATTCAAGATATCGTCGTCGTATTCACCATAAGGATACGCTAGATACTTTGGTGGCTGTTTTAAGTGCTGCTTGAGGAGGCTTTGAGCTTTTTGAATATCTTTCTTTATTCTCTCTAGCCACGACTTTTTCGATTCTCCATCTAGTCGGCGTAATAGATGGAGGTGGCTGTGGGTGTGATTGGCCACGCTACCACCGGAAGCCTCTGCGTCCTGAAGCTGTTCCCAGGTCATATACCCGTTGTATTCGATGTACTCCGTTGCAACAAATAAAGAGAAGGGCCAGCCTTTCGCTTTTAGTCGGGGTACTGCATGTTGGTAAATATTGTCGTAGGCATCATCGAAGGTGATGGCGACCCGGTTGTCGATCTGTGGACCGGGATTTGTGACTATGTCAGCTAGTGGAACCACTCTTAAGCCACTATTTTCGAGATACTCAAGGTGTTGTTCAAAGGCGGCAATTGTCGTGCTTGTGATGGCTGGAGAATCAGAGCCAATGTGATGATATTGCAGGATCACGGCAGCTTGAACTGGGACGGATCCAAAAAGTAGGGTCAGGCAGAGAAGGAGAAAGCGCATAGGGTTATGTTAGTTTGGCTCGACGGTTATGTATATGCAGGAGTAGAATTGCGCTCTGACATTCAGA
This sequence comes from Candidatus Azotimanducaceae bacterium, assembly GCA_047625245.1. Taxonomy (GTDB): domain Bacteria; phylum Pseudomonadota; class Gammaproteobacteria; order Pseudomonadales; family Azotimanducaceae; genus JAHRVQ01. Next base: position 4,535 of record JBLHQQ010000203.1, on the reverse strand, counting down.
TGTGATGACGACCTTGGACAAAATGCGCCACGAGAAGAACAAGCTGCACAAACGATTGCGTCGAAACGTCGGCAAAGCCGTGGCTGATTTTGGCATGATCGAAGATGGCGACAAGGTGATGGTTTGCATTTCTGGCGGTAAAGATAGCCTGACTATGCTCGATATCTTGATCAATCTGCAAGCGCACGCGCCGATAAGTTTCGACCTGGTTGCTGTAAATCTCGACCAAAAACAACCGGGATTTCCTGAAGATGTACTCCCCAATTACTTCGAGAAGTTGGGAGTTGAATACGAAATTTTGCAGGAAGATACCTATTCACTGGTAAAAGAGATGGTGCCGGAAGGCAAAACCTATTGCGGCTGGTGCTCTAGGTTTCGAAGGGGAATACTCTATAAACATGCGCAGCGCGCGGGTTACACCAAGATTGCCCTCGGTCACCATCGAGATGATATTATTGAAACTCTGTTCTTGAACATGTTCCATGGCGGAAAAATGAAGACCATGCCGCCGAAGCTACTCAGTGATGATGGAAAAAACATCGTGATTCGGCCTCTGGCTTATTGTTCTGAAGATGAAATTGAACAATATGCGGCGATCTGTGAGATGCCAATCATTCCCTGTAATCTTTGTGGTTCTCAGGACAATCTCCAACGGCCGATGATTAAGGCGATGCTAAGGGAGTGGGAGCAGGCGAATCCAGGCAGACTGGGAAACATTTTCCGCGCGATTTCTCATGTAGTGCCGTCTCATATGTTGGATTCTGAACTCCACGACTTTAAGAGTCTGGCTCTTACGCGGCATCTTGATGTGGTAAATCTTTAAGCTTGGTTTGCCTGCTTTTGGACTCCGGATTGATATTGCTCGATCGCATCCATAAGATTCCTGAGTTCCTGTTCAAATAAATCAATTTGATCGGCTTTCAGGTCACCAAGATCTCGGATCAAATGCTCTAATCTTCGGCAATCCAGCATAAGCTTGTTCGCGCCAAAGCTTCCTGCAACTGCTGCGATGTTATGCATCAACCGTTCAGCGTGCTCAATATCATCTTGGTTTAATGTTTGGCGTAATCGATTTGCTGAGTCGCCGTAGATATCAACGAAATCCAGAGTTAATCGATTCAGCAGATACTCATCGTAGTCGTGATTCTTTAGTGCGAGGCCAAAGTCCACATCGAGTATGATCGGACCAGTTGCTTTAGGTTGGCTGATTGGCAGTTTTGCTTGCGCCTCGACACCACTAATTTCAGCAAGCAGCCTAAGCAAGGCTTCGAAATCGACGGGTTTGGTGACGTAGTGGTCGAATCCATTCTCGAGTGCTTCGTCGATCTCGTGCTGCAAAACACCCGCTGAGACAGCGATGACAGGGAGATTTTTCAAGTCGGCGTTGGCGCGAATTATCTTAATCGTTTCGTTGCCGCTCATACGAGGCATGCGTAAATCCATCAAAACACAAAACACCGGGAAAGCATTGAGTACATCTAATGCTTCCAGGCCATCGGCTGTAACTAAAACCTCGTAACCAACAGATTGGAGCACTTCCGTGGCGAGATCGCGGTTGATTGGATTGTCCTCGACAAGCAGCAGGGTGTTGCCCGCGGTAGCTTTAGCGATTTCTTTAGCAACGACTGGCTCAATAATTTTCTCGGTAGTCGGCTCTAACACCACTGTAAAGTAGAATTTGCTTCCTAACCCCTCGATGCTAGAAGCGTGTATATGCCCTTGCATTTTTCGCACGAGGTCTCGGCTGATGGCAAGGCCAAGGCCTGTGCCACTCTCGTTGTTCACATCGGTTATCTGGGTAAATGATTCAAAAATGTTTTCGAGTTCTGACTCAGGAATACCCTGGCCCGTATCTGATACGACGAAATTAAGGGAGTGGTTACCATCATGGAGTGGGAGAGCATCGAGTTTTACAGTGACCCGGCCTGTTTGCGTGAACTTTATGGCGTTACCAATCAAGTTTATAAGCACCTGGCCCAGCCTGACAGGATCTCCGATATAATTACCGATAGGATCAGGCGGCAGTACAAATTGCAGGCCCTTTTCTTCGGCCTTTAGTCTGAACAACTGATCGATATCCCCGAGTACGCTTTCGACACAGAAGGATCTGTACTGTAGTTCTAATGTGCCGGACTCAATTTTCGAGATGTCCAAAATGTCATTAACGACTCGTAACAAATGGTCAGAAGACAATTTAATCGTTTCTAGATAGCTGGATTGTTTCTCATCCAGTGCGGTGTTTAACGCAAGGCGGGTATAACCAAGGATCGCATTCATCGGGGTACGAATTTCGTGGCTCATGTTGGCCAGAAACTGACTCTTGGTGAGCGTCGCAGCTTCGGCCAGACGGGTTGCTTGCTCGGCTTGCTGACGAAGTTTCCGCTCGGTGATGTCGATGATCCAGCCTTCAAGCCGCAGCGGTTGGTTATTGTTATCGATGATTTGATGGGCTGAAATGGCGACCCATCTTTCTTGCTGATCCAATCGCCTAATGCGGGTTTCAAATTCGACGACTCTCTGATTTTTATTCAGTTGTTGATTAAAATTTATCAGTTCTTCCGCGTTGACAAAAAGTTGTGAAAAATCTACCTTTCTTGATTCACCATCAATCCGACCGTCATACCCGATAAGTTCTGCTGCGGCCGGGTTAGCACTCACGAGCTCACCTTCTGAATTGATCTCAAATATGCCCTCAACGGCGTTTTCATACAGCGCCAGATATTTATTTTTGGACTCGTTCAATTGTTTGTAGAGCTTAGCGTTTTCAATAGCAATGGCAGCCTGTGAAGCTAACAACTTCAGAACAGCAATTCGATCTTGATTGAAGGCGTGCGTGTTTAGCAAGTTTTCGAGATAGAGTACGCCGGTTAGATGGCTTTTGCTTAGAATCGGGAAGCAGAGAATGGAGCGAGGCTTAACACGCACAACATAGTCGTCCTGAGTAAAGATATCGTCATTGGGCGCGTCGTTAAGCACAAGATCCTCTTCGGTCCGGGCGACGTACTGAATAACGGAAATTGGTAGCTCCTTAGTCTGGGAAATGTCTTCACGGTTCAACTTGTGATCAGTATGAGAACCGTTGTATCGGCTTAAGATTTCAACATAAAGTTCATCTCCATCAGTGAGTACCAACCCGGCAGAATGAGCACCTGCATTTTCGATCGCGACCTGCATAAGCTTCTCGAGGAGAGTTTCAAGAATGATTTCTCCCGACAGGACCTGTGACGCCTTGATAACCGATCCTAGATCGAAGAAGTTTTCGTGTAACTGCTCCGTGTTAGCTGGATATTGAGTCAGTTGTCGCCTGCGTGGATACTGAGATTGCTCATTAACTAGGTTGTCAAACTCCTGGTCCAACGCGTGCACCTTAGCGACTGCACCCCACCTAACGTAGTTTGATCTGGCGCGCCTTAAGTAAAATATTGCCAGGGAGGACTTTGATTGTTTATTGAAAAACCTGCCAGTTAACTCCTGTGTGAGACCTAGAATGTGCACATAGCCGCTTTTTTCTGCCAATGACATCGCCGCTTCATAGTGATCAATCGCCTGAGTGGGTTGTTCATGAACGGCTGCCAATTCAGCCTGAAGAAGTTGGAACCCGTGACCTGCGTTCATAGGGGCATACTGGGCCCATTTTCTGAGCAGCCTCAGATTAAGCTGTACTCTCAGTCTCAGTTTAGGCAACTGAAAAGGTGACGCGCTGGGTATCTGTGAAATATAAGCAAGGGACTCAAACAGAACGAAAAAGGAGACCATCGGCGACGATACTAGCAAGTTGAGAGACTTTCTTGCCTTTCGAGCATAGGCATAACTACTTTCGTGTTCGCGAAAGAGCACAGCCATAAATGTTTTAACGACATGCAGGGTGGTCATGCTGGAAAAATCTTTGTCCCTGATGTGTCGAGGGATGCATTCGGCCTCACTATAAAGTTCTCCCTCGATAATTGCTGGATCCAGAGATGTTGTCTTTAATTTGCGTATCGCCTCCTGCAAAATCAAGCCCATGGATAACATTGGCGTTTGGTTGAACTCGCTTGCTTTGGCGTTTGTGGCCTCAAAATCAGCCTCTAGAGTATTCAATTCTTGGCCCAACAAAAATCCATTAATGCTGCGAGTGGTGGCTGCGATTTGGGCGAATTCAATATCTCCTGTCTCGAAACCAATCCTTTCCGCCTCCGATAAAGGCGCTAACGTGTCTTTGAGGTGATGTTTCCAAAACGAAATAAAATTATGCACCAAAGTATTCACGCGGCAGAATAACTCTGGGTTACGCTCATCAAGATTCTCTAACGCCAGAGTTCCGAATTGGTAGCCGGTGGTGATCGCGCCAAAATAGTTGATGATAAGCGCGCCAAACAACGGGTACGCAAATGAGGATTCTGGAGCCAGTCCGTTCTCTAGAGAAATTTCGGTCATCTTAAGGGTGAAAGCGGCAACAATGGGTCGACCACTAAGGTAGCCAGCGTGGCACAAGATCATCAGAATTTTCATGGCCGCCAAACTTTCACGGCTTTTCATTTTGTGGTTTCGTTGTG
>JBLHQQ010000202.1:0-5793 GCA_047625245.1 Candidatus Azotimanducaceae bacterium | reverse complement strand
AGACGCTTATTCCAAATCGGCTTTTTGGCTATTCACCTTTCCAATTCGGTGCTCGTTTTTCAGAAAATGCGAGGGGACCTTCGACAAAGTCTGAGGAATGTCGCAAGGTATGGATTTGATTATATTTTGCATTCATGGCTTCTTCAAGAGTGTGTCCCATTCCGTCATAGGCAGCCTGCTTGCTTGCTCGAACAGAAATAGGTGCACATTCCAGAATTTGCGCAGCCCAAGCTTTAGCAGCTTCTAATGCCTTGCCAGTAGGCACAACTTCATTGACGAAACCAAGTTCTTTGCCTTCCTCCGGTGATACCCGGCGGCCTGTTAGGAGCATACCCATCGCTCGTTTCATACCAATCTCTCGAGGCAAACGGTGTACCCCACCCGCCAATGCTGCGAGGCCCACTCGTGGTTCTGGCAGAGCAAATACAGCATTTTCTGCGGCAATGATCAGGTCACAGGCCAGCGCAATTTCAAATCCACCACCCATGGCGATACCATTCACTGCTGCAATGATCGGTTTGGGATTATCGAACCTCGCGGTAAGCCCACCAAAACCGGCAGCCACGGCAAACATCTCACCGCCCGAGGCCTGGTATTTCAGATCATTACCGGCGCAAAACGCTCTATCCCCGGCCCCTGTGATAATGGCCACCCACTGGTCCTTGTCTGCAGCAAAATCATCAAATGCTTCAGCCAGTTCGCGGTTCGCCAGAGGGTGACAGGCATTCATGACTTCTGGTCTCTGAATTGTCACGATCGTGAGCTTGCCTTCTTTTTCAACTGTGCAAAATTCCATAAATACCCCTTTGATAGTCGTGGTTATTGTTTTTTTCTAGTTCGGATTCTACCAGCTTCTAGGGTTCAAATTTAAGAGCCTCGATCAACAGAGTGGTTCATCAGACCCCAAAAAAAGGTTTATAAGTACTACCGATACCCGTCACCAGAGTCCTTCATGGGCCTATTGCAAAAATCTTGCGATTTGCCAACCTCCGACACAGCTCTACCAGGTCGCACAGATTCCATGCCAGTCCCTGCAGAACATTTTGTTAACGGCAATCCATTACGAGGGCCATTTTCGGCATGGGCTGTTTCTGGGGTGCCGAGCGACGATTCTGGGAACGAGATGGAGTATTTTCCACAGCAGCCGGCTACAGGGGCGGCATCACGCCGAACTAAGGTTACGAAGAGGTCTGTTCCGGTGGCACCGGACACAACGAAGTGGTTCAGGCGAATCCGACTCAAGGCATGCGCCAGAGTAACGACACGGGTACCCAGTATCGTTCCGGTATCTATGCCTCGAGTGAAGAACAGTTGGAGCAGGCAGAAGCCAGCGAAAAGGTCTTTCAGGGGAGCTTAAAAACCGCAGGCTTCGGACCCATTACCACCGAGATCATTCGCGCGCCGGCCTTTTATTACGCAGAACATTACCATCAGCAATATCTGGCTAAGGTACCAAACGGTTACTGTGGGTTAGGTAGCACTGGAGTCTGCCACCAACATATCAAGGCTGATTGACTTAAGAGACAGCCATCAATTTATCGATGGCTTCTTGATAACGCTTTAATGTGTTGTTAATCACCTCGTCAGGTAATGCCGGGGCCGGATATTCTTTATTCCATTTGCCTGCGGCAACCAACTCTTCCGTGTAATTACGCACGTACTGCTTATCAAAACTGTTTTGTTCCCGGCCTGCTTGCCATTCACTGGCGGGCCAAAAGCGCGAACTGTCCGGCGTCAACACTTCGTCAATCAAGGTTAACTTGCCTTCGCTTATACCGAACTCAAATTTGGTATCAGCAATGATAATGCCACGCTTGGCGGCGAAATCCCGGGCAGTATTATAGATAAAGAGTGACGTATCCCGAATTTGCTCCATCAGATCAGTCCCTGCAATTTCGCACGCCCGCTCAAAACTGATGTTCTCGTCATGTCCTTCATCGGCTTTGGTGGAAGGCGTAAAAATCGGTGACTCAATCTTGCTGCTGTTCTGCATATCTGTGGGCAACTTAATGCCGCAGACCTGACCCGTCTTCTGGTAGTCTTTCCAGCCACTGCCGGTGAGGTAACCGCGAACAATCGATTCGATGGGCACTACTTCTGATTTACGGCAGACCATGATGCGGCCTTCAAGGCTGGTGTACTGCGCCTCTGAAAGGCCATCAATCGTGCGGGGGTCCAGGGACTCCAAGTGGTGGTTGACCTTATCCTCGAAGAAGTCGAACCAGAATTTAGATATCCCGGTCAGCATCTTGCCCTTGCCGGGGATTCCATTTTCCAAAACCACGTCAAACACGCTGACGCGGTCCGTGGCGACAATCAAAATACCGTCACTACCATTCGGCAATGTCAGATCGTAGAGATCACGGACCTTTCCCTGACGTTTGTTGGGAAGAGGCAAATCAGTTTTGATGAGGGCTTCTGGCATTGGGTGTCCGAGTCCTTAAAAAACAAACGGGTATTTTACTGAATCATTAGCCCCTGACAACCACTTGAGCAGGTTAATCCAGTGCTTTGGCAAAATCTTCGAGCAGATCATCGGTATCCTCGATGCCAATCGAAAAACGGACCAGAGAATCATCTATGCCCATTTCAGCCCGACGCTCAGGCCCCATCTCGAAGAAGATCGAATGGGCCACGGGAATGCAGAGCGAACGGGTATCACCGAGGTTACTGCTGCAGATCACCAGATCCAGCTGGTTAATAAAATCAAGGCAATCTACATCATCGGTTAGCTCAAGGCTAAAGAGCGCGCCCGGCTTCTTAAACAATTTGCCAGCCAGATCGTGTTCCGGATGATCCACCAGCCCAGGGTAGTAAACCCTTTTTACCTTAGGGTGCTGACTCAGAAACTCCGTCACTGCGAGGGCATTATCACTAGACTTCTCCATCCTCAGAGCAAGAGTGTCAGAGCCAATGGAAATATGGTGGGCCGCTTCTGGACCTAGCGTTGCGCCAAAGTCTCGAATGCCTTTTTTCTTAATCTGGGTAATCGCCCAGGTCGCAGGATCACCTTTCTTGTAGTTGTCATAAAGGTTCGGGAATGTTGTCCAGTCAAAGTTGCCCACTTCAGTCACTGCACCACCCAGCGCATTGCCATGACCGCCGATATATTTGGTGAGGGAATTTATCACCAGGCTCGCGCCGACGGTTTTAGGCTGGAACAAATACGGTGAAGTCATCGTGTTGTCGACAAAGTAGACCAGGTTATGTTGCCTGCACAGCTCTCCAAGCTTTTCTAGATCAGCTATTTGGGTGCGGGGATTGGCAATCGTTTCGACAAACACCATCCGAGTGTTGTCCTGAATCGCAGCCGCGACGTTATCAACATGAGTTGCGTCAACAAAAGACACATCAATACCCTGAGTTCTAAAGGTGTTAAATAAACTATTGGTATTGCCGAACAAGAAAGAGGACGAGATCACATGGTCTCCTTCTCTTAGCAAACTAAAAAATGTTGTCCCAATGGCTGCCATTCCCGTCGCGAATGCCGCACTGGCAACCCCGTCCTCCATCAAGGTGACCTTGTCTTGAAGGGCAGTAACGGTGGGATTCACCTGCCGACCATAGGTGTAACCGGCGGCTTTGCCTTGAAACACCGCAGCCAAATCTCGAGCATCGTCGTAGGCAAATGCCACCGACGTATGCACCGGTTTGTGAATAGAACCGTGTTCTATGCCACCACGCCGGTCGGCATGTAATATCTTTGAACTGAATCCGGCCATATGTCCTCCTAAACAAAAACGACAGGCGAAAAAAAACCTACGACTAAAGTAGGTTTTGATCTACCTCTTTAGCGGAATTTATTAAGGCGCCCGCAAGCTGAAATCAAATCGGCGCTGTCTTTCGAATCACCCCTAGTGAACAATTTCCACTAAGAAAGTCTCTCTAAAACGCCAGCAGTCTAGTCTCGCCCAACCAGTAAATCAACCATCAAGGCTGTTATACTGATTAACCAATTCCCGGATTTGCCACCACCTATGAGCAAGATCGACACCTTCAACGATGAACTTCTCAGCTTCCTGGGCGCCTCCCCTACTCCGTTTCATGCCACAGAAACAATGGCGACCTTGCTCAAAGACAATGGCTTCACCGAGCTTAAGGAAGAAGACAGTTGGATACTCTCTGCGGGCAAATATTTCGCGACGAGGAATGGCTCCTCCATAGTCGCCTTTATCAAAGGCACGGAAGAGCTCGAAAAAACAGGCATTCGAATGGTCGGCGCGCACACCGACAGTCCTTGTCTCAAGGTTAAACCAAAGCCTGAAAAACGCATGAAAGGCTATCTCAATATCGGCGTTGAAGTGTACGGCGGCGTCCTATTAAACCCATGGTTTGATCGGGACCTTTCAATCGCCGGGCGAGTGACCGTTGAAACCGACGACGGTCATCTCAAAAGTCGCTTGATCAATTTTAAGCGGCCCGTCGCAACAGTGCCCAGCTTAGCCATTCACTTAGATCGAGAAGCCAACACCGGTCGCTCTATTAACCCACAAAAAGATATTCCACCACTGCTGCTAAAGAGCGACAGTGAAGAGACCTTCTCTGACATTGTTAAAACCCAGTTCAACGCCGAGCATCCGAATCTTAAGGCCAAGGCTATTCTTGGCTGGGAGCTCTGTTTTTACGACACTCAAGCCCCTGCCAGAAACGGACTGAATGGTGAATTCATAGCTAGCGCTCGCCTCGACAACCTCCTGAGTTGTTTTACCGGCTTAAAAGCACTGCTCATGGCCGACAAAAATCTAACGAGCTTACTGGTCTGCAACGATCATGAGGAAGTCGGCAGTGCTTCCGCTGAGGGCGCTGAAGGACCTTTCCTGGCATCTGTCATCGATCGTTTGATTGGCAGTGACTCCAGAGAAACCCGGCACCGGGCAATGGCAAGATCTCTGATGATTTCAACGGATAATGCCCATGGCATCCATCCCAATTATTCTGATCGTCACGACCCCAATCACGGCCCACTCCTAAACGAGGGGCCGGTGATTAAGATCAATGCCAACCAACGCTATGCCACCAATAGCGAAACAAGCAGCTATTTCAGTTATCTCTGCGCCAAGCAAAAAGTACCCTGTCAGTCCTTTGTTGCGCGAACCGATATAGGCTGCGGCAGCACGATTGGCCCGATTACCGCGAAGGAACTCGGGGTGAAGACTTTGGACGTGGGTGTGCCGACTTTTGGCATGCACTCCATTCGAGAGTTGGCCGGTCGCGACGACGCCTTTCATCTTTTCACCGTGTTGTCCGCCTTCTATCAGGACCCTGAGATTCTCCAGCAGGTTCGATAAAACCGTGTTGTTTTAAAAACTAGGTTGGCATAACACCGACATAAGATGCCTTGGGCCGAATAATGCGGTTGTCTTTGCGGGATTCAGCGAAGTGGGCAAGCCAACCTACCGCACGGGATAACGCAAAGGTTGCAGTAAAATATTCTGCTGGAATACCAAGGGCTTCATAAACCGGGCCCTTATAGAATTCTAGATTTGCCCAAACATCTTTACCCTTTTCTTGCATACGCTTATTGAAAGCGGTTTCCAGCGCCTCCAGGGTTCGGTATAGGTTTTCGTGTTGCGTTGCCGCGCAAAGTTTTTCTGCCAAGGGTTTTAGGATTGCAGCCCGAGGATCAATGAGTCGATATTCTCGATGCCCCATCCCCATTAACAACTCTTTCTTAGCCAAAAGCTGATCGATAAAATCTGCTGCTTTGTCCGGTGAACCAACGGCTTTGGCATCATTTAGAGCGGCTTCGTCCGCGCCACCATGTAGCCTTCCAAACAGCGCGCCAATCCCTGC
>JBLHQQ010000201.1:0-5794 GCA_047625245.1 Candidatus Azotimanducaceae bacterium | reverse complement strand
TTTTTGCAGACTCAACTTTTAGCGTTCCAAGGTCACTCTCTTGATGGGCGATTTGCCTTTGCAGGTTAGTCAGCTCGACGATGTCGTCGTCACTAATGGTGATGCTGCCGACTCCCGAGGCAGTAAGATAAAGCGCAATCGGACAGCCAAGGCCGCCCATGCCGACGATGAGAACCCGCGCATTGATCAGTGCATCCTGGCCGGTAACATCAATGTCCGGCAATAAGATATGCCTGCTATAGCGCAGCAATTCTTCATCGTTCATGGTCGTTCCGCCAGGATGAGCCTTGGTTGGCTGGATAAATCCTCAATCCCCACGATGTTGCGGTATCCCGCGTCTAACATCAAATCGATAATGCGCGGCTGCTGATCAAAACCGTGCTCGATCGCGATTCGTCCTCCTGGTTTCAGGTGAACCAGGCCTTGAGTGACCAGAAGACGGATATCATCGAGTCCGTCTGAACCGGAAACAAGAGCTTGAGTCGGCTCGAACGTCAGAGCGGGTAAATGCGGGTCGTTTGCTGCGATATACGGTGGATTACTAACAATAAGGTCAAGGCTTGCGGGTGCAAATGCGGCTAACCAACTGCCTGCAAAAAGTCTTACATTGGTCGCCCCGAGTTCAGATCGGTTGGCTGCTGCGACACGAATCGCGGCGATACTATTGTCTATGGCATACACCGAGTCTTCTGGTTTTTCGAGAGCCAGGGATATGGCGATTGCACCGGTGCCTGTGCCCAGGTCTGCAATTTCAATAGGATGGGCGGGATGTAGAGCGAGAACTTGTTCCACCAATAACTCGGTTTCTGGCCTTGGAATTAGGACGGCATCGGTGACTCGAAAAGGCAAACTCCAGAATTCTTGTTGGCCAAGGATGTAGGCAACGGGGACACCTCGTTGAAGTTGCTTTAAGTGTGCAAGGTACTCGTTATATTGGCTATGGCCTAATAATTCATCGCTGTGGGCGATGAGCCAGGTTCGACTGCGGTTCAATATGTTGGCCAGAACAAGCTGGCAATCCAACCGCGCAGAAGAACTCGTTAGGCCCGTCGCGGCAGTTATGGTTGCGTCGAGGATAGATACCCTGTCAGTCACCGTCCTGACCCATCCGTTGTAGCAGGTCTGCCTGATGTTCTGCCTGCAATTGATCAACGATTGGAGCAAGATCTCCCGCCATTGTTTGAGCAAGCCGGTGCAGAGTCAGGTTGATCCTGTGGTCTGTGACTCGGCTGTCGGGATAGTTATAGGTGCGAATTTTTTCTGATCGATCACCACTGCCGACTAAACTTTTTCTGGTCTCTGCTTCCTCTGCGTCTCGTTCACTTGTCGCGACATCAAGTAGTTTCGCCTGCAGCAGGCTCATGGCTCTGGCTTTATTTTTATGTTGGGATCGTTCGTCCTGACACTCCACCACAATACCCGTGGGAATATGGGTTAGTCGTACGGCTGAATCGGTTTTGTTAACGTGTTGACCACCAGCACCAGAAGCACGATAAGTATCAACCCTGAGATCACCTTTGTTGATATCAATCGCATCTATTTCTTCCGCCTCGGGCATCACTGCTACGGTGCAAGCAGAGGTGTGAATGCGCCCCTGTGATTCCGTCTGTGGTACTCGCTGTACGCGGTGGGTGCCAGATTCGAACTTTAGAGTGCCAAAGACATCTTTGCCTGAAATTCTCAGAACCACTTCTTTGTAGCCACCATGATCGCCGAGTCGTTCGCTCATGATCTCGAACTTCCAGCCCCTGGTCTCAGCGTATCGCGTGTACATCTTAAATAGGTCGCCGGCAAATATTGCTGCTTCATCACCACCAGTTCCGGCCCGCACTTCCAGAAAGACGTTGCGGGAATCATTTGGATCCCGGGGTAGTAGATGGGTTTGTAGTTCGGCATCAAGCCTTGCAAGGTCAGCTTCCAGAGTGTCCATTTCATCTCTGGCCATTTCCTGAATCTCAGGATCGCTGTCCTCAGCCATTAGCTTGGCCTCTGCTAACTGTCCTGAGTTTTCCTCGAAGCGGCGGTAGCAGAGAACAACTGGCTCGATCTCGGCATACTCCATAGAGAAGGTCCGAAATAGATTCTGATTAGAAATAGTGGCACTGTCACTGAGCAGGTGCCCGAGTTCGTCGTAGCGTTCCAGCAGCTGATCGAGTTTGGTTTTTAGTGAATCTTTCATACTTGCTCGCGATTACTGATCCAGATCAAACAGGCGGTGTATAGCGTCGAGTACGTCGTCTCGACCCTCGGCTTTGGCCTGTTTCATTTGTACACTCGGATTATGGATGATTTTATTGGTGAGTTGGTTGGCGAAGCTCGTCAGTATTGACTGAGGGTCTTCACCCTTAGCGAGTCGCTTGAGGGCTTTGTCAAGTTCCTGTTGTTTAATGTCTTCATGTCGCTGGCGGAATCTTACCAGAGTATCGGTGATCTCGCGGGACTTGTCGTCGAGGCTAAATTGGGCGACGGCCTTATCGATGATGGTTTCAGCCTCAGCGGCAGCTTCCGTTCGGCTGGATAGATTTTCGGAAATAATCTGCTGCAGGTCATCGATTGTATACAGATAGACGTCCCGCAGGTCGTTCACTTCTGGCTCGATATCTCTTGGAACCGCCAAATCGACCATAAATATCGGCTTATGGCGTCTGGCTTTTAGGGCGCGTTCAGCCATCCCCTTGCCAATAACCGGCAATTCACTTGCTGTTGAACTGATGACAATGTCGGCATCCTCAAGATGCCGGGATAGGTCATTGAGGGAAACCGCGGTGCCAGATAGTTGCGTCGCAAGGGTCTCAGCATTTTGTAAGGTTCGGTTGGCGATGACCAGTTGGCTAATGTCGGCATTCCTCAAATGTTTGCCTACAATTTCGATCGTTTCGCCTGCACCGACGAGAAGTGCGTTGCAATCCGACAATTTAGCAAATAGTTGGCTTGCCAGATCCACAGCCGTGGAGGCGGCAGAAACGGTGCTTTCACCGATTGAGGTTTCGGTTCGCACGGCTTTCGCCACCCGATAAGTATTCTGCGAGATGCGATTGAGGTGTGGACCGAGGGCCTGACCCTCATTGGCGTTTTTGAAACTCTCTTTTAACTGCCCAAGAATTTGCGGTTCCCCAAGAATCATTGAATCTAGGCCCGTTGCAACCCGCATAAGATGCTTTAGGGCAGCACTGCCATAGTGGGTATAGACGCAGCCATGCAGGGTTTGCTCGGACTCGTTGTGGTAGTTCGCGAGCCAATTAATGATGTTTGAGGCTTGATCAGCGGCTGCTATAGCGTAGACCTCGGTTCTATTACAGGTACTCAGAATCGAGAGTTCGGCCAGATTCTCATGACGTTTAAGGTCAATGAGTGCGGGCCCAAGCTGATCTGGCGTAAATGCGACTTTTTCTCGCAATGCCACCGGTGCTGTCTGGTGGTTGACGCCTACAATGAGTAAATCCATCTGGTAAATTCGCCGGTACCTAAGAAATCGAGCCCCCAAAAATTGGGAACGATCTAATGACTTTGGTTGTCTCGTATAAGTAGAATGATTAGACAAAAGACTAGCGCTAATCCGCACTAAATCTTGCACCTAACCCAAACGGCGTATTGTACGTTGCTTGGCACGGTGAATATAGGGACCCCGTGAATCACACAATTAAACGATCTTTAGCAATGACCTGCATCTTCCTACTGCCAATGTATGGCTGTAGCACCGCTCCTGTTGACCCTCAGGCTAGCGAAGAGGGGGAAGTGGCCCAGGTGGCGGAAAAGCCTGTTGTCAAAGCCCCGGCGCCTAGGCCCAAGGCCCGCGACTATCCAGTCGCGCCTTTTCCCAAAGATTCGATGTATCAACTGCTGGTTGCCGAGGTGGCTGGCTACCGGGGTGAATACAACCTGGCCCTTGATAAGTACATTGAAATGGCTGAGGAGACCCGGGACGCAGGTGTCGCCGCAAGAGCCACGCGGCTCGCGAACTACCTCAAACGACAAGATATTGCACTCCGCTCGGCGACGCTGTGGGCAGAAGTTGAGCCTGACAATATTGAAGCCCACCGCCATTCAGCTGAATTGCTGATGCGGGCGGGTGAACTGGAGAAAGCTATTCTGCACATGGAAGCCGTCAAAAATCTGGGCGGTTTGGCCAAGTTTGATGTGTTTGCCTACCGTGCTGCCAATCTAGACGACGCCCAGAGGGAAGGCCTCCTAGCGGCAATGGAACGACTACAGGAAAGCTACCCCGGCGATGAGCAGTTGATGTTCTCCAGGGCGGTTCTGTTGGAGCAGAAAGGCGATATGGTGCAGGCTCTGGACCTCGCTAATGCCCTGCTCAAAAAAAGTGACAACGTCAACGTTGTGATCCTTAAAGTGAATGCACTAAGGGACTTGAATCGAACCGATGATGCGATTGGGTTTTTAAACGACACGATTGCTGGCATGTCCGAGACGGACACCGCCGCCCGCCGGGATACCCTAAAGCGATTGCGGCTTATCTACGCCCGTTTCTTGTTCGAGACCAAAAAGCTCAATCGCGCCAAAGAGCAATATGAGTTTGTGCTGCAAACGGCTCCGAATGACGGTGACATTTTGTTTGCGCTGTCATTGATAGCGATGGAACAAGACAACGATACCGAAGCTCGAGAGTATCTTAATCAGATGATTCGATGGAATCGACGGATTGGGGAGGCTCGCTATTATCTCGGCAGCATCGCAGAAAAAAATGCTGAAATTGAGATTGCCCTGCGTGAGTACAAGCAGGTCGGTCGCGGTTATGAATTTTTACCCGCACAGGCCCGCATAGCGAGTTTGATGTTGGGTCAGGGCCGAAATGCCGAGATGCAAGAGCACCTGTCCAATATGCGCGCGGACAACCCTGAGCGAGCTGATCAGTTGATCATGCTTGAGGGGCAGGCCTTCGTTGAACACGGTATGCAGGACGAAGCGTTTCAACTGCTGGATAACGCTATTGATGCCGATTCTGAAAGTGTCGAGCTCCTCTATTTTAGGGCAATGACCGGCCAAAAATTTGAACGAATGGACATTCTTGAGCGCGATCTGAAGAGAATTATTGCCCTGAATCCAGACAATGCCGACGCCATGAATGCGCTGGGATATACCCTCACGGATCAAACCGATCGGCATGAAGAAGCGTTGGTTTTGATTGAAAAGGCGCTCGCCATTAAGCCTGATGAAGCGGCCTTTATTGATTCGTTAGGTTGGGTTCACTATCGGTTAAGTAATTTTGAAGAGGCAGTGCAACATTTGCGGCGAGCGCTGAGTTTGTTTCCTAATGACGAAGTCGCAGCGCACCTAGGAGAAGCTCTCTGGGCACTTGGAAGTACAGGCGAGGCTCAAAAGGTTTGGCAAAAAGCGTTAAAGCAAACCCCTAAAAGTGAAATTCTGCTTAAGGTAATTGAAAAATTCACCGCCAATTAGCTCATTTATTCAGCGCGTTCCTGCTTGTTGTATCGTTAGCTGGGTGCCAGACTGTCGACACAAAAGCACCCGCTGACTGGGTAATGAAGGGGCGGCTGATCGTTAAAACGCCTGAGTCTAATCAGCGTTTGTCTGTTTTTTGGCGTCAGGACGCGGCGAACTTCGAGATTCTATTGAGTGGCACTCTGGGCACTTCCATTGCACGGCTTGTCTCTGAGGGTGGCGTTCATTATGTTGATCTACCCGGTAAGCCTCGTCAGTTTTCAGATTCGCCTCGATCTCTTTTGCTAGCGACTACCGGCCTAAGTTTGCCCGTCAATGCTCTGTTACCTGTGTTAAATGGCGCTGTGATTGAAGGCGATTTTGATGGCTGGCA
>JBLHQQ010000200.1:0-5825 GCA_047625245.1 Candidatus Azotimanducaceae bacterium | reverse complement strand
GAAAGTGCTGCTGCGGCGGTTGTTAGTTTGTCGCCACTTCGGCCCATAATAAGGACATTGGCGCCGCGATTCGCAAAATAGTGAGCGCAGGCGAGGCCAATGCCGCTGCCGCCGCCGGTGATAAATACATTTTTATTATTCAGCGTGGTCATTACGGTTTCCTGACTGGCTACGTTGTTGATTTTTTGAAGCGGCTTTGGACCGTTTGTGTTCCTGCTGGGCGGTTCGAGCGTCGGTGCCAATATGACTTTCGCCGCGACCTTTTGAAAGTTGCACCTGGTGCTGACGCTCCCGGAAACGCGCTCGCTGGGCGTCGGTTTGAGAGTCAATGCAATGATGACAACTCACACCTTTTTGGTAAGCATTACTCGCCTTATCCTGCTCTGTAATTGGCATTCGGCAGGCATGGCACTGGTCAAATGTGCCGGGTTCCAGTTGATGATCGACTGTGACTCGATTGTCAAACACAAAACACTCTCCTTGCCAAAGTGATTCCTCCTCCGGCACCTCCTCCAGGTATTTTAGAATGCCACCTTTGAGGTGATAGACCTCATCGAAACCCTGCGCTTTCAGGTAGGCCGTCGACTTCTCACATCGAATACCGCCGGTGCAAAACATGGCAACTTTCTTCTGCTTGTTGGGGTCGAGATGAGTTTTGACAAACTCCGGAAACTCTCGAAATGTTGTGGTGTGGGGGTTCTCTGCGTTCTTAAATGTGCCGATATTGATTTCGTATTCATTACGCGTGTCGATTACTGTGACGTTAGGATCGCTAATCACATCGTTCCAATCCTTGGGCTCGACGTAGGTGCCAACGATGTTGTTTGGGTCGATGTCTTCTACACCCATGGTGACAATTTCGTTCTTTAGTTTTACTCGGCTGCGGTAAAAAGGCATTTCATCACTGAATGACAGTTTGCGGGATAGACCAGAAAATTCTGGCATTTCGGTCAAATAGGCGAGCAGGTCATCGATGGCAGGTTGGGATCCGGCGATGGTGCCATTGATCCCCTCCTGGGCTAGGAGCAGCGTGCCTCGCACCTGGCTTGACTCCATCCTGGCGAGCAACGGCGCTTTTAGGTCCGCGAAGTGGGGTAGCCTTACGAAATGGTAAAGGGCACAGACAGTAATTGGTTGTGGTTCATTCTGCTCAGTCATAGGGTCATATTATGTCCGAAAGACATCCCCTTCCCAAGAATCGATCCGGGCAAATTCCTCAACGGGCTTGCGTCTTAATTTGGTCAACTGCTTTTTAGGTTTGCCGATACCGATCATGGAAGCAACCGCAAAGTGATTTGGCAGGTTAAGAATGGTTTTGGCCTCGGTTTCCTGATTTGACAAGAATGTGGTCAGCACGCCTCCAAGCCCTTCGTTGCGTGCCGATAGAAGGATATTCCAGACAAATGGATATATTGAGGCACCAGAGATAATGCCTACCCTCGGTAGGTCTTTATCAAAACTGCTGACACAGGTGAGATCGACGCAAACAACCAAAACAACGGGTGCAGACTCTAGTTCATCCACAAGGGGAAATGCTGAAGAAGTCGCTTCAATGGCCTCAGCAGTCACCTTACTGGGGTTGATGCTATTAAAGGGTGTTTCGCCGCTCCCAGCCTCTGCTTTGTATTGCTTAATCGTCGGGGCCATAGCGGCCCTTAGTTTGCCTCTGACGGCCTTATCCTTGACGACAATCACTCGCCAACCTTGACGGTTTCCACCACTTGGTGCGAATCGGGCATTGTCTAGTATGCGATGGAGAGTCTCATCGCTCACAGCGTCGTCAGTGTAGTCTCTTGCGGCGAACGTGGTCCGCATCGCGTCATAGACTTCCATCATTAATCTCCGGGTTTCAGCCGCGTTTGGGGCCAAGGACGGTTATTGTTTCACAGAACAGAGCCGCCATTCCAATCCGGCAGGTGTACAGCTACTATGCAGAAAAGCATTGAGGTCATTTTATGCCGATTAACCCTGACGGATTAGGCGCTAAAGGAGCTCCAGTTCGACGATCTTGGTCCTCAACGGACACGCTGTTTTATGCAGTGGGCGTTGGCGCGGGACTCGATGAACTTGAGTACACAACTGAGAATACGAAGGACTTAGCCCAGAGGGTGTTGCCCACCTTTGCGGTGATCCCCGGGGATGAGCTGACCATATCAATGTGGGTGTCGAATGATTCCGCGGTGTTCCGAACTACTAACCAGCACGGTGATGTCGTCATTGATCAGGGTCAATTTGTGTTCAGAAAATGTTAAAGAAAGGAGATCATGCCCCCGAGTTCTCACTTCCAAATGAAACTGGCGAGCTCGTCACCTTAAACAGTTTGTTAGAGCAGGGCTCACTGATCCTGTATTTTTACCCAGCTGACTTCACGCCTATCTGTACAGCTGAAGCCTGTAGCATTAGAGATATGCATGCAGAAATTATTGATGTCAATATGCAGGTGGTTGGCGTCTCACCGCAAAACAGCGCCAGCCATAATAAATTTAAAGACCGCTTTAACCTGCCGTTCCCGTTACTTTTTGATGACAGCAAGAAGGTCATTAAGGCGTTCGGTGTGGACGGATTGTTAGGCATGGGCGTGCGGCGCGCGACTTTTCTCATTAGCGAGAAAAAGATAATCGAGAATCTAGTAGTTTCCGATTTTTTTGTATCCAGCCACGAAAAATTTATTCGACAGGTGATCAAGGGAGTTTGATCGATCCTTCGGATCGATTTTGTGAGAAATACAATCGGCGTGATAGTGTTGTACGCTACCGTCACGAGGCTGCGAATGAAAATCGTCAGCAGGCTGCGTCAGTAATTAGCAAAAGCCTGTAAGAAGACAAAAAAATAGCCGCAAATGCGGCCATTTTTTTTGCGGAAAATTTAGTACTGAAACTCAGGTAAGTTGACAACAATCCCATCTAAACTATCAGAAACTGGGATCTGACAAGACAGACGCGAACGCACTTCGCGATCAGGGTTTAGATCAAGCATCGACTCTTCCCCTTCTGTAGGAGCGGCTAGCTTGCCCATCCAGGCTTCATCGATCAGCACGTGACAAGTTGCGCAGGAGCATTCGCCGCCACAATCAGCATCAATACCAGCGACACCGTTATCAATAGCTGCATTCATCAAAGACATGCTGTCATCAGCATCAACTTCGGTTTTGTTGCCGTCGTGCGATACGAAAATGATTTTTGCCATGGATTATTCTCCTCCAGTTATCAGTTCTAATTTGTTTGGAACATCGTTATTCGACATTTCGTAAAAGTGCGCAAAGCGGGACATTTTAAGTGACGCGCATAATTCCAAAAGGTGAGATGAGGCCAAATTATGGTGAATTCTGGCCAGTTCCCTCAAATCGCGCACCACTTTACCAAGGATTCGTTCGAAATGGGACTAAGCCCAGTTTCTCTGAGATCGAAAGGTGGTTCTAACCTCGTTCACAAAAACACTCGGTTGTTCAAAGGCTGCAAAATGACCGCCCTTTTCCAGAACATTAAAGTACTGTAAATCGAGGAACCGCTTCTTTGCCCAGCGCTCGGAGGTCTTGAATATTTCTTTGGGAAAGATGCTGATACCGGAAGGAATTTCGACCGGGTCTCGGGATAAGCTGCCAAAACTCTCCCAGTAAATTCGTGCACTCGAGGCGCCGGCGTCGTTGAGCCAATAGAACATGACGTTGTCCAGTAGCTCGTCTCTGGTCAAAATATTTTCCGGATGACCATCGCAATCCATCCATTGATAAAACTTCTCCATGATCCAGGCCGCCTGACCGATCGGTGAATCAGCGAGTCCGTAACCAAGGGTCTGAGGACGAGTTGATTGCTGTTTTGAATACCCGGAATCATGGTCTTGATAAAACTGTAGCCCAGCGAGCGAAACCTTCTCCAAATCCGTTAGGTCTGCCATGGTTTCAGGGTCGGGGCCAACCACGGGCATATTGACGTGAATAGCTTTGCAGTTGCCGAGGTTTTGGACGCCAATTTGGGTCGTGACGATGGAACCCCAGTCTCCACCCTGGGCCAGGTATTGGTCATACCCAAGCCTAGTCATCAGTGTGTTCCAGGCCGTCGCTATGGCGTCTATGCCCCAACCGGTAGCCGTTGGTTTACCCGAGAAGCCAAAACCTGGAAGGCTGGGAATGACCAGGTGAAAAGCATCTTCAGCGGTGCCACCGTGTGCTGTAGGGTCTGTTAGGGGAGCGATCACCTTCTGGAATTCGACCAGAGAGCCAGGCCATCCGTGGGTCAAAAGTAAAGGCTTGGCCTCGCTATGTTTCGACTTGATATGGAGAAAGTGGATGCTGAGGCCATCGATTTCAGTCTTGAAGCCGGGCCATTGGTTGAGCCGTGATTCTCGTTCGCGCCAGTCATAACTATTTTGCCAATAGTCTCGAACTTCCTGCATATAAGACAGCGGGATGCCCTGGGACCAATCTGCGGGGGTTTCTCGGTCGGGAAAGCGCGTCATCGCAAGTCGGGTCTTGAGGTCCGTTAATACCTGCTCCTCGATGGCAATCTCAAAGGGCGTGATCTCGGTCATAGTTCTTCACCTATATTGATCACAACCTTGCCAATGGCTTCGCGGTTGAGCATCTTCATCATGGCTGAACCCGCGTCATCCAGTGAGTAGGTTTCACCGGCTTGGGGTTTTAGTTTGCGTGCTGCAATCCACTCCAATAGGGTGGTTGTGACGGGTTTGGAGGCTGTTGGATTGGCAGCGATATGACCGCCCCAGTTAACGCCGACAATGGAGCAGCGTTTCAGTAATGCGAGATTCAGGGGGATTTTTGGGATTTGCCCCGTAGCAAAGCCGACAACAAGAAACCGCCCGCCTGGCCCTAGAGAGCGTAGCGCTGATTCTGTGAAATCACCACCAACAGGGTCGTAAACCACATCCAAAGGCTGGCCGTCTAATTGTGATTTGAGGTCTTCTCGCCAATCTTGCTTGGTATAGTCGAGGACTGAGTCGGCACCATATTTAAGGCACGCGGCGCGCTTTTCCTCGGTTGAGGCGGCGGCAATAACAGTGGCTCCCAGCGCTTTTGCAACGTCAATTGCAGCAACTCCAACCCCTCCGGCGGCGCCTAAGATCAACACTCGTTCGCCGCGTTTGAGATTGCCGCAATAGGTAAGACCGTGATAAGCCGTGCAATAATTGACGAGGAATGAAGCCGCAGCGTCATAGCTCAAGACTTCTGGAATACCTAAACAACGGCGCTCATTGATCGCAAGCATTTCTGCTAATCCCCCCTGGCTCGGCATAGCGATAACTCGCTGGCCGGTGCGCAGATGTTTCACCTTGCTACCGATTTGGGTAATGATCCCGGCAATCTCGTTACCCGGAGTAAAAGGCAGTGGGGGTTTAATCTGATATTGGCCAGCCACGGTTAAGGCATCGACATATCCGAGGCCTGTGGCTTTGATCTCAATCAGCACTTCGTCCGCCGCAGGTACCGGATCATCGATCTCGGAAACCTTCAGCCTGTCCGGACTATCAAACTCACTACAGACAATTGCTCGCATTCAACCTTTCACACATTCGACAATAAAAGCTAAGGATACTATCTCTGCCCCTAGCCTGACCATTCTCGATTGGTATTGATGTGTGATTCTCTTATGATTCGACTCATATAACCCAAACTCAGTTAGGAAGCGTTATGACAATTGGTATTGGGCTCGGAATCGCCCGTTTCCCCTTTGAGGATGCAAAGAGTTACTGGCGCTGGGTGGAGCAATGTGAATCGGGGGGTGTTGACTCCATTTGGCAAACGGATCGGCTGATCTCCAAAGAGCCGATGCTTGATTGCTTTGCGGCTATGGCGGCCATTGCTGGCGCAA
>JBLHQQ010000199.1:0-5851 GCA_047625245.1 Candidatus Azotimanducaceae bacterium | reverse complement strand
AGCGACAATGCGTTAATGAAGTCGAGCAGCAGCCCTTCTTCCATGCCGATTAGCGTTAGGTTAACGGGCAGCAATAATGTGAGAAAAAGGCCGTTGCAGCAAAAAATTGCAGCAATAGTACTTAAAAAACGATTCCGAAACTGCTTGAAAGTCAGTAGCCCAAACAGCGCGGCGGCCTCGATTACAACGCTCACCAGGCTGACGCCAACGGTGGTTGAAAAGGTGAGTTCGGGTTTGTTAATGCTGAAAGACAACATGCCAACCAAAAAATAGAAGACAGTCGCAGACAAAACGATATTAATGCTCGACGGAATTCGTTCGGGGCTTTCTCGAAACAGGCATAGACGCCAAAAGTACAACAGGATCGCCTGCATTAAAAATGAGTCCTCATGATTATGGTATCGAGTTTACCTGATTGTATAGAGGTTTTGGTTTTTGGTCTGATCTCGGTATGCTGTCCTTAAGAACTTGCGTTAGAAGTGTGTCTTGGAACCAATTACCATATTATTTGCTTTCCTGTGCGGCTTGGTTTTTCGCCGATTTGGTTTTCCGCCGCTCCCCGGTTACCTGTTGGCCGGTTTCATATCCCATTCCCTCGGGTTTGGGGACATAGGTCTGATCGCCGCGATTGCCGATATTGGTATCCTGCTGCTGCTGTTTACGATTGGACTTAAACTAAATGTTCGAGAGCTAGCGGCTCCTCAGGTCTGGGGAGTTGCGGGTTTGCAAATCCTCATCGTGGTGCCCCTTACAGCCCTAGTTATCGTTGGGTCAGGCTGGATTTTCCCCTCTCTATTTCTAGAAGATCGCTCTGCTCCCTGGGTACTTGCCTTTGCGCTTTCGTTTTCAAGTACTGTATTTGCGGTCAAGATGTTCGAGGATCGAGGCGAAACGGTATCGCTGCACGCTACCTTAGCGATTGGCGTTCTCGTCATTCAAGATATCCTCGCTGTTATCTATCTTGTCCTAGCGTCGGATACCCCTCCTGGTATGGAGGCGCTGTTTTTGCTGGCGCTGCCATTGCTTCGTCCCGTGGGTTTGTTTCTGCTAAAACATGCGGGACATGGCGAGTTGGTGTTGCTGTTTGGTATCACGATCGCTCTGGGTACCGCCCAGCTTTTTGAGTTTGTGCACCTCAAAGGAGGGCTTGGAGCTCTTATGGCCGGTGTGCTATTGGCCAATTCTAGTCGTGCCAAAGAGTTGTACAGCAGTCTCATTGGATTAAAAGACTTGTTCTTGATCGGGTTTTTCTTACAGATCGGTTACTACGGGCTACCCTCGGGTGAAATGATGATAGTAGCAGTCGCTCTGGGTCTACTCATTTTCATTCGACCGGTGCTCTATTATCTGCTCTTCACCGCATTTCGCCTTCGAGCTCGAACCAGTTTACTAGCGAGTTTCGCTCTGTTTAATTACAGCGAGTTTGGCTTAATTGTGGCGGCAATTGCGGTGTCCCAGGGTTTGCTGTCGGCTGAATGGTTAACGACTCTCGCGGTGGCAGTATCGATTTCTTTCTTTCTGGCGACTCCAGTCAACGCGAACGCCCATAGGATTTATCAAAGGTTTCACGGACTATTACATCGAGTTGAGCGTTTGAAGCGCTTGACCCAAGAGCTGCCTGCAGACTTAGCAGATGCTCGAATTGTCGTACTTGGCATGGGAAGGGTGGGTATCGGTGCTTACAATTATTTTGCTGAGCGACATCAAGATAAGGTTGTCGGTGTAGAGGAAAATTTTACCAAGGTACTTGAACATCAGAAAGCTGGCGTCAATTGTGTGCATGGCGATGCTAGCGACCATGATTTTTGGGTCGATACGGGTATCCAATCTAGAGAGATTGTTTTGGTCAGTCTAAGCAACCATGCCGAGAATCTCACTGTTGTGAAGCTTGCTCGGGCAAGTGGTTTCAAAAACCGACTTGCCGTAGTGTCGCGTTATCCTGATGAGCAGATTCAGCTAGAGGCACTTGGCTGTATTGTGTTCAATTTATATGCGGAAGCGGGGTACGGTTTTGCTGAGCATGTGCAACAGCAACTTAAAGGTTAGCTCACCTCGGCTGTCTGTGCCTCGAAAGGTTCAGGCTCTTGTATTGAGAAGATGCGAATGCCTGAGTCCGGCTTCAATTCGTCATTTGGTATCCATGGTTTGAGTTCGCCCTCGGCGCTCGCTGTAAATATGACCGATTTTGGGCTGTTTTTCTCACAATAGGCTGCCCAGTCAAAAGTGTCGCTTAGGGTCGTGCTCTTCACGCTGTAGCCTTTCGACGTAAGGCTGGCGAGTTTTGAATAGGACAACGAGTTGTCGAAGACTTTGCGTCCCACATAGTCTTGATGGAGCTGGAATTTCGATCCATTGTCGATGTCTGTGCCGAGTCCAAATATTTTGTTGCGACCAAAGCCAGTGCTGAAGTGAACTGCCGCAACCGCGTTAACGTCTCTGTAGGGTGAGGCCAGCAATAAAGACCCGAGTCCAGCTAAATCCAAGTAACGTTCCGCGTGTTCCGAAACCGGGTTACCGTAGTAGGTTTCGAGCCCGGCCATTCGCGCCAGACGAATATTGTCCCAGTTCGAATCCGTGACAACTGTCCTGAAGCCGGCTTCATTGATGCAGCTAGCGACCTGACGAGCAAATGCGTTAGCCCCGACAATCAAATAACCTTTTCGCTCGGGTTCCATCACGCCGAGCAAATAGGCTAACGGTTTGGCGGTCGCGGATTGAAGCACCACTGTGCCAATAATGATCCAAAACGTAAGAGGGACCAGGTAGGCAGCATCTTCGTAGCCTAGACTCAGTAAGCGTTCAGCGAATATCGCGGAAATAGCCGCTGCAACAATTCCTCGTGGCCCGATCCACGCAAGGAGCGCACGTTCTCGCCAACTGAAATCCGAGCCCAGCGTGCATAGCCACACCTTGAGTGGTCTGGCGACGAGTTGGATGACGACTAATATCAAAACGGGTTGCCAGCCTAAACTTAAAAGCTGAGCAAAATCTATTCGCGCCGCCAAAAGAATGAATAATAGCGAAACTAAAAGAACCGTAAGGTTCTCCTTAAAGTTCAATATATGAGAAATACTCAGATCTTTTTGATTTCCCAGGTACATGCCCATGATTGTGACGGCGAGCAATCCAGACTCGTGGTGCAAGACATTCGATACAGAAAAGACCACCAACAAAATGGCGAGGGTGGCCATCGTTTGGAGATATTCCGGTACTAGGTGATGTTTGAGGAGTAAGCCGAGGATGTAGCCGCCAATAATCCCTGTCGCCAATCCAGTGATAATGGTTTGGCTAAAGATCATTAGAGAATGAGTTAAGGCTGCTCCTCCAAGGCTAATAGAGACAATAAACTCATAGGTGACGACGGCAAATAGGGCGCCAATCGGGTCGATAATGATGCCTTCCCAACGAAGGGTGTTGGCAATCTTACTGGTCGGCCTTACTGTATTAAGCATTGGTACAATAACCGTAGGGCCGGTCACGACCATCAGCGCACCGAACAGGGCGCAGATTTCTGGGGGGAATCCGAATATTAGATAGGTTGCGCCTGCGACCATGACCCATAGAAGTAGTGCGCCGACGGTGACCATGCGCTGGACGACCGTGCCTAACTCTCTCACCTCTGAGAGCTTTAACGTTAAGCTGCCTTCGAACAGAATAATCGCGACCGAAAGAGAGACTATCGGCATGAGGAGATCTTGAAACAATTCGTCTGGGTTTAGATATCCCGTGGCAGGGCCGAGAATCAAGCCTGCAAGAAGAAGAAACAGGATGGCAGGAATTTGAACACGCCAGGCAAGCCACTGACAAGCCAGGGCCAGAAGCAAGATAAGAGAAAGAACCAGTGCGATGTCCATTCGGTGCCAGCATCAAAGGAAGCGTGCACGTTATCAGACACGCCAAGGTCAGGCTAGCAGAGTGGCTTGAGAATCACTGCAGCAGTCTCACGGGTAATTCTGGCCGGGAAGCGAATCATATCCTTGATGATCGACGACACGACACGTCGTTCGTTGCCAACTGGCGTGATCGCCTTAGCATAGAAGGCAGCATCCGCGATTTCGATTTGCACAATCGGCACTTCTTTTAAACTGAGGTACCAAAATGAGGGTTGCACGCTTGTGGAATTAGGTATTTTCACTCGAGTTAGCTAGGAAGCTAATGCAGTACTTTTTGATCGATTGAAGTGGTGCCTAGGGGCACCACTGTTGTTGGTATCGACTTACTCAGGCAAACCCAAAACACGCTTGGCGATGATGTTCATCTGGACTTCATTTGTACCTCCATAGATGGTCACGGCGCGATTGCTCAGCCAATTCTTGGTGGTTTCAAGTTCATTTTCAGAGAAGTCCTCACCTGACCAACCAGCACCCTGGGTGCCCATTAGTTCAGATTTTAGTTCAGAACCATCTCTCGACAGGTTCGCACCAATCAATTTGAAAATAGACGTTGTCGCACCTGGCGTTTTGCCAGATTGGCTTTCCTCTACTACGCGCTGTGTCGTGAGCTGAAATGAACGCTCTTGCATACTTTGATTCAGCACTTTCTCGCGCGCACCGATGTCAGCGATTCTACCGTTAGTTTCGCCGACATACTGTTTGGCGATTTCAACGAACTCATTTCGCTTTGGTTTTTTCTTCTTGGCTCCGCCACCTGAGAGGCCACCGATGCCGGATCTTTCGAATTGCAGTAGGCGTTTACCGACGGTCCAACCCTTGTTGAGTTCTCCGATCAAATCCTCACGTTTGGCAATCGCATCATCAAAGAAGGTTTCACAGAAAGGTGACGAGCCAGAGATAAGCTGGATTGGCTTAATGGTGACACCCGGCTGATGCATGTCGAGCAGTACAAAACTGATACCGTCGTGCTTGGAAGCCTCAAAGTCTGTTCGAACAAGAGCGAACATCCAATCGGCATACTGGGCGCCAGAGGTCCAGACCTTCTGACCATTGATGACGAAGTGGTCTCCGTCGAGAATGGCTTTGGTGCTCAGTGCTGCCAGGTCAGATCCTGCACCGGGTTCGCTGTAACCCTGACACCAGCTAACTTCGCCGCTGACGATCTTGGGTAAATGACGTTGCTTTTGTTCCTCGGTGCCGAGTTCCAGTAGAGTCGGTCCGATCATTGAGAGTCCCATACCAGTAAGAGCTGGAATCGCCTTTATGCGGCTCATTTCCTGGGCAAGAATTCCAGCTTCCTTAGAGCTAAGTCCACCACCTCCGTATTCTTTGGGCCAGGTAGGTGCGGTCCAACCGCGTGTCGCCATCACTTTTAGCCACTCTCGACCGGCGTCGGTATCATAAACCTGGTGGGCATCTTCCCAGTGGAATGTTCGATTGCGCATCTCTTGAGGGCAGTTTGCCTCCAGCCAAGCGCCGGTCTCTTCGCGAAACGCGTCTAGATTACTCATGTTTACTCCTAAAGCGTGTACTGGTTGCGTACAACTTTTATCGCGGATTGTTGCGGGTCAAAATCATTAGTGGCCGGATACTAAATTATAGATCGTCCACCAGCAACATACTGGAAGGCCATTCGGTTTGTGAATGACGATGCATTTGACGCGATTGGCCCTAGCGCTGGGATTGATAGAAAGCTGTCAGAGCATAGCTGCGAGGGCCCGATAGGGGTAAAATAGCGGTTTCGAAATTCGAAGTTGTCCAATGCCTCAATCAAATAAAGCAATTACTTACTGGCTCGTAACGCTGTGCGTAACAATCTTCACGATGATTGTCGTCGGTGGAATCACTCGTTTAACCGAGAGCGGCTTGTCGATGGTTGAGTGGCGGCCTTTGTTAGGTGCATTCCCACCGACTTCAGATGCAGAATGGCAGCGTGTTTTCGCCGCGTACCAAAATTA
>JBLHQQ010000198.1:0-5912 GCA_047625245.1 Candidatus Azotimanducaceae bacterium | reverse complement strand
ATGTACATAAGCGCAATGGTACTGCCATGTTTTCAGTTGTCGTAAAAGGTAGCGATGAGCGACGAACCATTGGTAATCGAATGTGCCGCAATCTCGATTGCAGCCTTCGGATTCGAAACCTTTCCTCGGATCCGCCGAGCTATATGATGGAAACCCTGCACTTAGAGAGCAAAGTACAGCGGCTTCAGAACGCCATTTATCGATTTCTCTACCGTGCAAACGCCCTCTACGCGACTTGAGAGCGAGCCTTCTAGAATTGACCAGACTTTCAAGGTTACACTGCTAACCCCTGAAATTTAGATGATCAGTATGGCAGCAGAGCAAGCTAATGCCCTCTCTCGAAATCCAAACCAGCTAAACCTTGTTCGGGTCGCAACTTATGAACGTTTAATCAAAGCAAATATCAGTCGGGTTTGGGAAAACGTGCTCGATTGGGAGCATCTACCCTGGCTGCACGATTCGAGTTTTGTCTATGTACGTCTAGACGCTGCAGGAGAATGGGGTTGGCGCACCTGGTCCAATGCTGAAAAAACTGGCAGTGTCGAACTTTGTGTCAATCGAGAAAAGTCTGAGTATGTCGCAAGGAGTTATCAAGGCGGTCAACAAATCTCCGAAATATGGACTCGCCTCGTGCCGGTGCAGGATCACACTGAGATAGAAGTCACATTTGATTTACCGAATGTATCGACCGAGAAAAAGACCAAGCTCGGGTCAATATTTTTAAAACTCTATACACATTTGTGGGATGAAGATGAGGACATGATGCAGCAACGGGAAACGCGCCTCCAACAACGATTTAGCGAACCCGCCAGCAATACCATCACGCTCCAGAAACCGTTACAACTGCCACTCAACGTGCCACTAGGGCGCGGTGACTGGACACTGCAGGAAGTTGACAGCCAATTGGTGGTTCACTCCGCGATTTGCCCTCACTTGCTCGGCCCACTCAATGCCACCAGAGACGGAAAAACAGTGAACTGCCCCTGGCACGGATATGAATTTGATATTCGCTCGGGAGACTGCCTTACCTCGAGAGCTGCGACCTGCAGATTAAAAACACCACCCAGCATCGTCGAAACCGATAGCTCAATCACACTCATACTTCAATAGGGAACAACATATGGCTCAGATTAAAGTAGGCGACGTTAACCTGGAATACGACACATTCGGAGAACGAAGTGCTTCGCCGCTACTGTTGATCATGGGCCTGGGTGCCCAGATGATCCATTGGGATGAAGAATTCTGCCAACAATTAGCCGATAAAGGTCACTTTGTCATTCGACATGACAATCGCGACGTTGGATTGTCGACAGCCTTTGCAGGTGATTTTGATATGATAGCACTGATGGCAGATGTCATGGCCGGTAAAAAGCCTGATGTACCTTATACCTTGGACGACATGGCCGCAGATAGCGCTGGTCTACTCGATCAACTCAGCATAGACAAAGCCCACATTTGTGGTGCCTCGATGGGCGGTATGATCGCCCAACTGGTTGCCTGCAACCATCCCAACAAGGTTTTGAGCCTAACGTCCATTATGTCCAGCACTGGTAACCCCGGTCTGCCGAAATCATCTCCGGAAGCCCAGGCTGCTCTCATGGTGCCACGACCAGATGGTGAAGAAGAAACCATTGCTAGAGCGATTGAAAATGCCAAAGTGATCGGTAGTAAAGGTTTTGAGTTTGACGCCAAACGGACAGCTAATCGCGCAGTTGAAGCATTCAAACGCTCTTTTAATCCGATCGGCGCGGCTCGACAAATGGCCGCGATAGCGGCCAATGGTGACCGGCGAGAAAAACTCAATAAATTGGATTTACCCTGTGTCGTGATCCACGGTACCGATGATCCGCTGGTATCAGTGGAAGGCGGTATCGACACTCATGAAAATATCGCTGGTTCGCGACTCGTTAAGATCAAGGGTATGGGCCATGACCTACCACCAGGCGCATGGCCTCAGGTGATTGATGCAATCTGCTCTGTGACCCAGGGCAAGACCGCGTAAGTGACGCGGTATGATCTTAGCTGGGTTACCGCCTGGCTCAAGATCAGGTAATAGCGATCGCCAGTACAATTAGCACAATCGTCAATGCGCTAAAACCGACAAAGGTCATTCCTAGGGAGCGAACCGTTTGGCTGTCTTCATCATCAAATACTGACATGGTCTGACCTATTATTATTCATCATTGTTAGTGAACGAATTTACAGCATTGACTGTTGAGGTCAATGACAAACTTAACCAATGCCAGACTAGGATCATGCCAGAGTTGCCTGACCTGACAATCTATCAGGAAACGAGCACCCAGACCTATTCGCGATTGTGCATTTGATGATTGCAGGCCGCGTTCAGTGGTATGAGTCTGGACGCAAAATGCCTGCCCGGCTAGGTTTAGTCGGCTTCGACTTTCCAGCTGGAACTCTTGGTCTTAAAGAGGGGAGCCAGAAACATCGAGCATCCCTGCATCTTGTTCGTAGCGCAGATGAGTTAGAGGCATTCGATGACCGACGAACAATGGCAGTGCACGGTAAATTCAAACAACCCTGCCCAGATTGTGGCAACGCAGTAAAACGAATTCAATATGCATCCAACGAGCGCAACTACTGTGCTGCGTGCCAAAACCAGGGCAACCTGCTGGCAGATCGCAGCTTCTCCCGGCTCCTCAAAAAGGATTGGCCAAAGACACTGGAAGAACTGGAACGATGAAGACACCTGAGCATCTAAAAATTGCCAACGTGGATTGGAATCTCTGGCAGCCCCAGGAGACCGCGACATTGATGTTCGTGCAGAGAAATGATGAGGTACTGCTGATTCGGAAGAAACGAGGCTTAGGCGCTGGCAAAATGAACGGGCCTGGAGGCCGACTTGAAGGCAGCGAAACACCCCTACAATGCGCCATCCGCGAAACCGAAGAAGAACTTTGTATTACACCAAGGCAAATACGGCCTGCTGGAGAGTTGTTTTTTCACGCTGAGGATATGCCGCGCATACATGCCTATGTGTATACCGCGGGCGACTTCACCGGCCAGCCAACAGAAACAGACGAGGCCATACCCCACTGGACACCTCTCAACCAAATCCCCTTTGATGAGATGTGGGAGGACGATCATCTCTGGCTTGATGCTGCCCTATCGGGCCAAACCATAAGAGGCTGGTTTAGTTTTGTGCAGGAGTCACTGTTAGACTATCGTGTCGAACTCACCCCTGGCCAAGCTTTGGTACCTGATCATGTATGAAATTCCAAAAATAGCGGTATCCACACTGCTGAATCTGGACAACAACGAGGTCATACCAGGCAGTATCTGGGTTACCGAGGACTTGGATAAGGAAGTCCGATCACAAACACCCCATGCACCGCATTCGGTTGTGGTTCATTTTAACCAAAAAGAACAATTTCATGTGCTGTATTGACAGGAAAAAAGATCCTGTTTAATCGAGCCAGTATCGTTTATGCCAATGCCAATTAACGGAGAAACCCATGCTTGAGGTTTATCAAATTCCCTGCCTATCTGACAACTACGGCTATCTGATTCATGACTCAGTGAACAACTTGACGGCCACCATCGATACGCCGGAGGTTGGACCCATCAATCAAGCATTAGAAGAAAAAGGTTGGACGCTGACCCATATTCTAAATACCCATCATCACTTCGATCACGCTGGCGGTAACCTCGAATTAAAATCCCGCTGGAACTGCATCATCGTCGGCTCAAAGCCGGACGCGAAGCGAATCCCGGGCATCGATATTGAACTATCAGATGGCGAGACTTATCAATTTGGGGATCATGTCGCGACGGTGTTTGACGTCTCCGGCCACACGCTGGGACACATTGCGTTCCATTTTGCCGAAGACGATGTCCTATTTAGCGGCGATGCCCTTTTCGCCCTGGGTTGTGGGCGGTTGTTTGAAGGTAGCCCCGATCAAATGTGGTCCAGCCTATCAAAACTTAAAGCCCTACCAGACAGCACAACAGTCTATTGCGCTCACGAATACACCGCAGCGAATGCAGCCTTTGCTCTATCTGTTGAACCAGATAACGCGGCGTTGCGCGAACGGGTACAAGAAATAAAATCTTTGCGGGCCGATAATTTACCGACCGTGCCGTCCAATTTGGGTGTTGAGAAAGCGACTAATCCGTTTTTAAGACCCGACAGCGGAGCGCTGCAGAAAACCTTGAACATGACAGGCGAGCCATTGGTTGCTGTGTTTGCAGAAACCCGGCGACGAAAAGACAACTTCTAATAGAAATTCTTCCACTCTCGCCGCCCCCTTCTACTTTCGCTAGTCGAACAGTTCCGCTAGAAAGTTTTTGATTGATTGGGTTGCGCGCTGATTAGCGGCCGCATTGAATACCGTGCCAAAATCTGGATTATTAGCACCGGGATTGGTAAATGCATGGGTCGTACCACCATAGGCGTGCACCTGCCAATCCACACTAGCCTTGGTCATTTCGGTTTCGAGATCCAACACCTGTTCAGGCGGGACCATAGGGTCGTCATGGCCGTGTAAACACAAGACTTTGGCGGTGATTCTTTCATTTGGGACATCTCCCGGTGAAAAGATGCCGTGAACACTGATCACACCTAGAACATCCGCACCGGCCCGCGCTAGTTCTAAAACACACATTCCACCAAAACAATATCCCATGGCCGCGATCTTGTTGTTATCAACGTAATCCAAACCTTTCGACAGCGTTAAGGCGGCGTTGACTCTTGCCCGCAATAGTTTGCGGTCAGTGGCAAATGGCCCCATCAAACTACTGTTGTATTCAACGTCATCATCCTTGCCAAAGACGCCCTTGCCGTACATGTCGAGCGCGATGCCAACATACCCCAGCGCAGCCATTTCATCAGCCTTACCCGTCGCAACGTCCCGCCGTCCAGTCCAATCGTGACCAATCAATACGGTAGGCTTGGGACCCGGTGTGCTGTCGTCATAAGCAATATAAGCTTCCAGAGTGGCGTCGCCATCCTGATAATCGAGTGTTCCGCTGTACATTTTTATTCCTCTGGTTTTAATCAAGTGATGGTATCTATTGATACCGTAGTTAAGTCGGGGATTCAACGAAACATCGAATTTCTTCAGCATCTGGTTGTTGGTGCTTTCTATGGGTTCAAGGCTGTTTATTCGCTCAAGGCTGTTTATTCGCTCAAGGCTGTTTATTCGCTCAAGGCTGTTTATCTATCCGCTCAAGGCTGTTTATCTATCCGCTCAAGGCTGTTCGCTCAGGGCTGCCAATTCGCGCATCGCGAGATCAGTAGTAAAAAACACCTTGCCCTGCATTCGGTTGAAAAATTCGGTCTCTTTCAGCTTATCCATCACTGGGCCCTTTACTTCTGCAAGGTGAAGGGTTACACCCAACTCCTCTAGGCTATCGGATAACAACTCAAGCATCTCCAAACCGCTGGTATCAATAAAGTTGGTTGCTGTGCAAATGAGCAAAACGTGTTTTAACTCTGGAGATTCCGTCACTTCGTTGAGTAAAAAGGTTTCGATATATCGAGAATTAACAAAGTAGAAGCTCTCATCGATTCGAACTGCAAGGACGCCGGGTAAGGTTTCGACTTCGTGTCGCAAAACATTGCGAAAGTGTTCGGTCCCCTGCCATCGACCCACCACCGCGATGTGAGGTTTACTGCTACTACGAATTAATAACACAAAAGAAATCCCAATACCGACCAAAATACCAGACTCGACACCCAGCACCAGCACGGCGAGGAAAGTGAACACGAAGGTGACCGCATCCGCTGCATTAAACTCAAAAGTGCGTTTTATTCCATGCCAATCTATAAGCTGCCACGCGGACAAGACAATAATTGCTGCCAAAATGCTCTTAGGCAAGTAGTAAAAGAACCAGCCAAATCCAAGCAGAGCGCACAGTACCAGCACCCCGGTAATCACTCCCGCGAGTTGAGT
>JBLHQQ010000197.1:0-5917 GCA_047625245.1 Candidatus Azotimanducaceae bacterium | reverse complement strand
TACGACGGGAGTAAAGATCTGCATGAACTGCAATAGAGCCCACACTGGCGTTGGCACTCAGTAGGGTTTTGTTCTCGTCACTAACGTTTAAATGGGATTGTTCAAAGATAACTTCTGGCCGCTCAAACAACCGGGTCGGGATACGTTGATCAATCACATTAACCACGCCACCAATGGCCCCACTACCGTAGAGTAAGGTCGCCGGACCCCGAACCACCTCAATACTGTCTGCCAATAGCGGCTCGATGCCATTGCTATGGTCGGGGCTAAGGTTCGCCGCGTCAGACACAAAAACACTATTTTGTAAGACCTGAACGCGCTTACCGCTCTGCCCACGAATCACCGGCTGACCGACGCCAGGACCGAAGGACGCGGAATGCACACCAGGCTGGCTATCTAAAGTCTCACCCAGGGAATTGGCCGCTTCACGGCGCAACTCCTCGCCCGATAACACACCAATAGGGAGTACAGATTCTGCTAATGGCTTATGGAACGGACCGGTGACAACAACTTCTTCTATATCGTGTTCGGCTGCCTGTAAATGTACGGCAACCAGGCTGGCCAATAGGCCGCCTGAAATTAACTTCATCATGAGTTTCTCTCGTGTTTCTTTCTAGTAAAAGGAAAAGAAAAGTACTAGGTGGCGAGAGAGATAGGGGGTGCTCGGGAGCGTAGGTCGAGGACCGGACGCTGGTGGAGAGGTTGAACGTTTGCTCTAACCAGGAAAGACTCGGCAGGAACAACAGCCGGTATCACATCAGCATATAGCAGTGCATCGCTAGCGGAGGAACCGCAAATCAAACATGCCTGTTCACCGACCACATCCAGATGCACGTGATCCACAGCAGACATCGCCTGGGCGAAGATCGCAGTCGCCAGCAGCAGTGCAATAACTGTGATTTTAGGGAAGTTCATGTCGTTCGGAGCGAGTTCGATTTCAAGTGATTGGTGCAAGCCTAATACAGACCTGATCTCTCAATCAAGTTAAGATTCTTCTAACGCTTGTTTGCAGGCTATACACATATCCGCCTCGGGGTAAGCTTTTAAGCGGGTATAAGCAATGCCTTCGCCACACTCCAAGCACTCACCATACTGCTCTTGATCAAATCGTAGCTGGGCGACAAACACTGATCGTAGCCGATTTTTTGTGAGGTTACGGTTGGCCACCAGAATGCTCTGATTGTGCATCTCATCCATCCGGCTAAGCCGTCCCTGATTGTCTTTGAGGTTCACCGGCTTCGAGCCAGATTCCGTATCAACCAGCAATTGCTCCAAACTCGCTTTGAGTTCAGCAAGATCAGCACCAAGAGTTTTCAGTTGTGCTTGGGTTAGCGCTTTGGGCATTTGCCCATCATAACGGAATTAGCCTATTGTGCTATCACCCTACTATTGGAGCAGCAACCCATCCAGTTCAGCAACTTTTCTCAAGCCGCAGAGAACAATCAGGCTCCCATACTCAACGAGCTAAAAAAGCACCTGCGACAGCCGCTAACGCTATTGGAAGTTGGCAGCGGTAGCGGTCAACACGCCATTAGGTTTGCAATAGAACTCCCCCACATCATCTGGCAGCCCTCTGACCAGAACGAGTATTTTGACGGACTCAAAGAAAATCTAAGCCGCCTCGCACCGACTAATGTTTTGCCGCCCCATTATCTGGACTTAAACGATCCATATTGGCCTATTCCATTCGACGCGCTCTACTCCGCCAATGTGATCCACATTATGCCTGAGCGATTATTACCCCAGATGTTCACAAGCCCTGCTGACCTATTGATATTCTACGGGCCGTATAAATACAACGGTGAATTCACGAGTGAATCTAACGCGCGTTTTGATGTTTGGTTGAAGGATCGGAATTGTGAGAGTGGGGTTCGCGACATCGAGTCGTTGTTGGAGCAAGCGAGTGAGGCTGGCTATAAATTGATCAGCGATACCGTGATGCCGGCGAATAATCAATTTTTAGTTTTTGGGAAGAACCAGTAGAAAGAGTTCGCAAGCCCATTGAAGCGATCCCGTGGGGAGGCGATATAGTCGGCGATTCAGGGTCGAAATGTTCTTCTTTGGGCTATTCGCCGTCACAGCCTTGTGTGCGTTGATGCTCGGCTTATCGCTGCCTTACATTAATGAAGCCATCTTCTATCTGGCATATTCAAACTTTATCAGCATCTCAGTGTTGTTGATTTTGATTTCTCTGCTTTCATTTCCAGATCTACTGACTGAAATTGTCGAAGTCGCTGAGCAGACTTACGCTAAATCAAAGCTTGGCAACGTCGATGTGCCTGCTTCCCTTGCGCGTCTAGAAAACGTCATGATGCAAGAGTTGGTCTACGAGAATGAAAACCTGAACCCCGAAACTTTGGCAGAACTGATCTCCCTAAGTAGCCATCAACTTTCGGAGCTGATCAATTCGCAATATGCAGTTGGCTTTTCCCGCTACATTCGAGAACGGCGTGTCATCGCAGCACAGCAACTGCTGATAGATGAACCCAATACGTCAGTCCGTCGAATTTTTATACCGCTTTCCGCGAGCTTACCGGCAAGACGCCGGGGCAGTTTCGTACCGAGGCACTCAGCCTAGAAGACCCTTCAGACTCCTGAATTACGAATCAGGAAGTGATGCCAGTTGTGCAGCGATAGATTGAGTATCGAACTTACTGTTAAAGGAACACATCATGACTTCTATCACCTACTTAATTTACATCGCCTGCAGCATTCTGATTACTGTACTTGTCACCCACACGCTGAGCAAGAACGACAAAATTTACCTGATCGACGGTTTCAGTGGTGACGAAGCATTATCCACGTCCATCAACCACATGCTGATTGTTGGGTTTTATCTGCTAAATCTCGGCTTCGTACTATTGCGCATGCAAACCGGTGCTGGCATCGAAAGCACTGAACACATGATCGTTTATCTGAGCTCTGGTCTTGGCTCTGTACTCGTGGCGCTGGGTGCAATTCATTTCTTCCTCATGCATCTCATCCACTAGTTTAGCGAGGGGCACTTGAAGGAACAGTTGGGATAGAGCAGAAGAATGGGGTCAAACTAATCAAGGCTCGCCAGATAAGGCAGTAGCACATGGCCAGTGCGCTACTGCCGACCCCAATCTTGTATACCTTTTACAGAAACGCAGATAGCTGATGCTAAACTGACACAATAGGGAGCGCAGATATGACAACTTCTTAAAATTTCTGTTTAATCGAGAAGAGACCAGTGAGGTTGGCTGCTTCCTACAGAAACGCATTTTTTCAGTCAGTGTAAAAACTATCGGTGCCCCAACTGCACGTCACCCGACTCATTCAACAATTTAAAATTCCTGCTTCGACCCTGTTCCGATTCCATACTTGGATAATATTTTCAAGGGGAAAAAGTATCCACAAACCTCTCGACCAAGGCACCACCAAACATAGAACCTAACGGTATCAATAAATAGAGACCAAACCCCGCCATAGCCGGACTGTCATAGGGCCAAGT
This sequence comes from Candidatus Azotimanducaceae bacterium, assembly GCA_047625245.1. Taxonomy (GTDB): domain Bacteria; phylum Pseudomonadota; class Gammaproteobacteria; order Pseudomonadales; family Azotimanducaceae; genus JAHRVQ01. The sequence goes on along the minus strand of JBLHQQ010000197.1, from coordinate 2,442 downwards.
TCTAACGTTTTCCATCAGCTCCCTGTAGGTGACGAACTCACCAATGGTTCTCTCCTCGGGCTCTCCGGATTTAAATTGCTTGACTGAGTTGGAGAGCATTTCATCACACCGTATCAATTCTTGAACCTTCGCAAACGTTATTTTTTCCGAATACCCCGCAGAGGCAGCGAGCTAAATCTTGTATTAATCAGATATCATATAATGTGCGACTTCCAAAACTGGGCCCATGTCATGAACATCCAATACTCGATCGTTCACACGACGATCTACGACTACCACTCAGCCGTGAGTTTTGGTGAGCATCGGGTCATGTTCCGACCTAGGGACAGTCACGACCTTCGAGTATTGGCGACCGATCTTCAAGTAAGTCCAGAAGCTGACATATCAATGATACAAGATACCAACTCGAACTCTATCGCGCTGGTTCGGCCACAAGGCGAATCGTCGCAGCTTAAAATTGTCTGCTCGTTCACGATAGAGCACGCCACTACCCCGAATCTTGAACTACCGCTGCTGCTTAGCGCTGCCGTTTTCCCGTGGACTTATTCGGACGAAGAACGGTTAGATCTTGAACCCTATATGCGCCCTCACTACGACCATGATGATAGTACGATCGATCAATGGGCGCGGCAATTCTTTAATCCCGAAGGGCTCACCTATACACGAGCCTTGCTCAACAGTATGAACCAACATATCCGTAACAATTTCACCTACCAATCCCGCGAAGACGAGGGTACACAGTCTCCTGTGACCACGCTCAGACTAGGGACCGGTAGCTGCCGAGATTTCGCTGTACTGATGATGGAAGCCGCTCGGCGCCTAGGTATTGCCACTCGATTTGTATCAGGATATCTGTATGACCCTATGCTTGATTCCGGCGCTGACGGCTGCCCGGCGACAGTCGGAGCGGGATCAACCCATGCCTGGCTACACGCCTACCTTCCTGGTGCCGGCTGGGTGCCATTCGATCCTACCAACAATATACTTGGGGGGACGCAATTAATCCGGGTAGGTGTGAGCCGTGATCCTCGCCAGGCGGTGCCAATTTCTGGCAGTTGGAGCGGTGATGCGAAAGCCTTTAAGGCTCTCACAGTGAACGTGCAGGTAATGAAGCAGTGAAAATTGTGAAAATTGGGGTCAGTGTGAAATTATCATGGGCTGAGGTGCGATACCCATTTTAAACTTCGGGGGTTCGCCAGACCTTTTTATTTTGTGAACCAAACATTTCGGACAATTCAACTCGAGTTGGCGTGATTTTAACGGGACAAAAATTGGCATCTTCTGGACCTGTAGTGCCGAATTGTGTCAGGTCATAGTCAATCGCGTCCCAGGCGTATTTTTTTGTCTCAAGGTCGAAAATCAACTCAGCCTTTCCTCTCACCATGATATGAATAAAGTCCGGTGGCATAACCTGATATTGAATATCAACCACTGGGTTGACGCTGATTTGCTTAGCTTTCGGTGATTGCGGTCCTGTGGCAAACCATAAAGTTTGTCCGTCCCAGGTAGGATGCACCATACGAACCCGAGGCTCGTTGTTTTGAATCGTCGAGACAGCGCACCAAATTGCTTTTTTGCAAGCTGCGTCAACATCACTAAAAAAGCTCGCTCGTTCTGCTTCGTTTACGTCGGCCATTCCAAACTCCTTAGTTTTCTTTAAATATAGGTGATGCACTAAGCCATAACAACAATGTCTAATTTTCTGTAGGCAGAACAATTTTTCTGGCCCCGCAATCTTGATGACTCAAACACGATTCAAGGCCGACTCATACGCTCCATCGCAGCAGTTAACTATAGAGAGTAGATATTGCAAGGTATGGGTGCCTTTTGATCCAATGGCAGCTTCGAAGACTAGCTTGTCATTCGGATTCGCACCTAGAGCGACAAGCTTTTCAACCAACGCCAACTTTGATGGTTGCGCAGCAATAATGATCATGGGTTCACCAACGTTTGCTAGCGCATCTGGGTCCGCGCCATTCGCGACGGCCTGGCCAAACCACGTTTCATTGTCATGGATGATCGCCTGCCGCAAAAGCTGATTTGGATCATCCTTTGTATCGTTGAGAATTTTCTCCTCCATCGAATCTACAGACGGTGTAGAACGAATATTAGACCATGGCATACGAGCCGGTCGCTGGGGTGATCACTTCTCTCCAGATAAAAGCACTAGTAGCAGTAAAGATAAGCTCACCCTTACTATCATTCAAGCCAACAACTCCTGGCTGCGCTACATCCCCATGCTGACCAAAACAAAGGCCCATTGTGTGCTAGAAATCAATGAAGCAGATGCAAAAAGTTTAGATATTTCAGATGGTCAAGAAGTGATCCTTAGTGCCAAACCAACAGAGCCTTAAAGTGGCAGTTGGCACCAGCGCGGATATTGCGCCAGGGGTAGTGAGCTTACCTCACGGCTTTAGAGAAGATGCAGAAATAAATCAAACT